>NZ_JAJOHW010000001.1 GCF_021129195.1 Chromobacterium aquaticum
CCAGCGGGCCATGCTGTTGACGCAGCCCGGCGTCGGTGTCGGCGCGCAGCCGCGCCATGTCCATCGGCGCGCCGGCCTCGCCCGCCGCCGCCTGTTCCAGCCAGTGTTGAATCTTGCTATCCAAGGGCATCTCAGGCCTCGCTTTCGAGGAAGGGCAGCAGTTCGGCGATGAACGCCTCGGCCGCCTCCTCCATGATGAAATGGCCGCAATCCGGGATCACCACGCCGCGCAAGTCGTCGGCCCGGCCGCGCATCGTGTCCAGCGGCGCGTTGCCGGTGGCGTGCTCGGCGCCGATGGCGAGCACCGGCATGGCCAGCTTGCTTTGCGCGCGCAGCTGGTTCTGACGGATGGTTTCGGGAATCGCCCGGTAATAGGCGAAGCCGCCGCGCAGGCCGCCCGGCGAGGAGTAGGCGTCGATATACACCTCCGCCGCCACCCGGTCGCGCCGCCATGACCAGCGCTGGAACATGAAGTCCAGATAGGCGCGCTCGCGCCCGGCGATCAGCGTTTCCGGCAGATCGGCCAACTGGTTGAACATGAAATGCCACAGGAAGATGTTTTCTTCCGGCGGCGCGAAAATCGACGGCGCCGGCGCCAGGCCAGGGATCACCGCCTCGGTCAGCGCCAGCCGGCTGACCACGCCGGGGTGATCGCTGGCCAGCGCGTAAGCCAGCCACATGCCCACATCGTGGCCCACTACCTGGTAACGCTCATGGCCCAGCCGGCTCATCACCCGGTGCAATGTGGCGGCGGCGGCGCCGGTGTCGTAGCCGCTGTCCGGCCGGCTGGAAAATCCAGTGCCCGGCGGGTCCACGGCGATGGCCAGGAAGCCATGCGCGGCCAAGGCGCGCATCACATGGCGCCAGGCATACCAGGTTTGCGGCCAGCCGGGGATCAGCAGCACCGGCCGGCCCGCGCCGGCGGTGACCACATGGACGCGCTGGCCGTCCAGCCGCACGTAGTCGTGAATGAAATCGGATTCGGTGTCGATAAGAGGAAGTGCCGACATCTGTAGTCTCGCTGAGAAAGTGGATGGAAAGTCAGGCGATGCCCAGCATCGCGCGGATTTGAGACTGATCGACCGCGGCGCCGGCGAAGTCGTCGAACACGCGTTCGGTCACATGGATGATGTGGCGATTGATGAAGTCCACGCCCTCGCGCGCGCCGTCCTCCTGGTCCTTGAGGCAGCATTCCCACTCCAGCGTGGCCCAGCCCTCGAAGTCGTACTGCGCCAGCTTGGAGAAGATCGCCTTGAAGTCCACCTGGCCGTCGCCGAGGGAACGGAAACGACCGGCGCGCTCCGTCCAGCCGCTGTAACCGCCGTAGATGCCTTGCCGGCCATTGGGTCGGAACTCGGCGTCCTTCACATGGAACATGCGGATGTGCTCGTGATAGATGTCCAGGTAGGCCAGATAATCCAGTTGCTGCAGCACCAGGTGGCTGGGGTCGAACAGCATCTTGCAGCGCGCGTGCTGGTCCACCAGCTCGTAAAAGCGTTCGAAGCTGGTGCCGTCATGCAGGTCTTCGCTGGGGTGGATTTCGTAGCACAGATTGACGCCGTGTTCGTCGCAAGCGTCGAGAATCGGTCGCCAGCGCCGCGCCAGCTCCTCGAAGGCGGTTTCGATCAGCCCTTCCGGCCGTTGCGGAAACGGAAACAGATACGGCCAGACAAAGGAGCCGGAAAAGGTGCCCATCTCGCTCAGGCCCAGCCGTCGCGAGGCCTGGGCCGCCTGCCGCAGCCGTTGCAGCGCCCAGGCGGTGCGCTCCGCCGGCTTGCCGCGCAGGCTGGGCGGCGCGAAGTTGTCGCACATCGCGTCGTAGGCCGGATGCACGGCGACCAGTTGCCCAAAGATATGCGTGGTCAGCTCGCTGATCCGCAAGCCGTGCGCGGCCAGCGTGCCGGTGATTTCATCGCAATAGTCCTGGCTGGCGGCGGCCCGCTCCACATCGATGAAGCGGCTGTCCCAGGCCGGGATCTGCAAGGCCTTGAAACCGGTGCGCGCCGCCCAGCCGGCAATGCCGTCCAGGGTGTTGAACGGGGCTTGATCCGCGCCGAATTGCGCCAGATGCAGACTTGGGCCTTTGAGGGTTTTCATGTATCGCCCTTAATTGTTTGTCGATCGACAAATAATAGACAAGGCCAGGACTACACGTCAACAGCCGGCCGCGATAAAATTCTGCCCGGCAAGATGAAAGCGAGAGGAAAAGATGGCAGGCAGGCCTAGGGAGTTTGACCGGGACCAGGCGTTGAAACAGGCGATGCTGGCCTTTTGGCGGCGCGGCTACGAGAGCACCTCGATGTCGGATCTGGTCGCGGCGCTGGGCATCGCCTCGGCGCGGATCTACGCGGCATTCGGCAGCAAGGAGGACTTGTTCCGCGAGGCGGTGGCGCTCTACACCGCCGGGGACGGCGGCTTCGCCGATCTGGCGCTGCGCCAGGAGGAGGATGTGGCCGCCGCCATCGAGCGCATGCTGCGCGACGCGGTCATGCTCTACACCCAGCCGGATTCGCCGCAGGGCTGCATGGTGGTGTCGGCGGCCACCAATTGCTCGGAGCAGAACGACGGGGTGCTGGAATGGCTGCGCGCGCAACGCCATGAACGCACGCAATCGGTGATGGACCGGCTGCGGCGCGGCGTCGCCGACGGCCAGCTGGGGCCGGATACCGATGTGGATGCCCTGGGCGATTTCTACGCCGTGCAATTGCACGGCATCTCGGTACAGGCGCGCGACGGCGTGCCGCGCGAGCGGCTCTTGGCGGCGGTGCGCGTCGCGATGACGCCGCTGCTCCAGGCGGCCATCAAGCGTTGAAGCCCGGCCGCCTGCGCCGGTTCAAACCTTACCGGCCCGCGGCCACTCCGGAAACAAGGCCTCGGCCAAATGCATCGCGCGTATCGGCAAGCGGTGCGCCCAGGGGCGCACCTGGGCGGCGCAGCGGCTCCAGTGCTCGTGGCTGAAGATCCGGCTGGGCGCGCCGGCCACCCATACCGCCAGCGCCAGCGCGGCGCGCAGCGTGTCCGGGTCCGAGTTCAGGCCGGCATGAGCCTGGGCCGCGGCGAGGATGGCTTCGCCTGACGGCAGCGGCGCGCCGGCGGGAAACCCCAGCCGCGCCAGCGCTTTATCTATGCCCGGGCTGCGCACGGTTTCCGACGCGGCGGCGGCGGCCAGCAGCAGGCCGGCCGCCTGCGCCGCATTGCCCATGCACCATTCCGCCAGCAACGCTTGCGCCGCGCGCGGCGCCGGCCAGTTTGCGGGGCCCTCCTCTTCCAGACGGGCGACATCCGGCAGCAGCGTCGCCAGCGCCTGCCGCACCCGGCGCGCCACCACCGGGCTGTTGCCCTGATGCCAGAAGTTGAAGATCAGCGCGGCGCGCGGCTGGCGCGTCGGCGGCGTGACCGAATGATAGGACTGAGCGCCCATTTCGAAGCCGACGGCCAGATTGGGATACGGGCGTATGCTCTGGCAGATGGCCTCCGGATCGTCGCCGGCATGGATATTGAACAGGCCGCCGTCTTCGGGACTCAGATCATGGGTGAATTGCAGCACCACGCGATAGCCTTCATCGCCAAGGCCGGGGCTGTCGTTGTGCACGCCGATGCGCTGGCCGGGCAATTGGCGGCGGCCTTGCACCTGGATGTCGTCCGCCGACAGCGGCGCCTGGAACAACGTCTGGACACGGCCGCGCATTTCGTTCAGAAAACCGCTGTGCAAAAAAGCCGGCGCCTCCGCCCGCTGCGCATAGTGCCGGCGCAGATCCAGCCGGCTGGCGACGCTGACTGCGCTCTGCTCCCACGGCAAGGGACCGCCGAGCACGGCGGCGGCTTGCGCCGCCACGGCCTGGTCCAGGCTGTCCACACAGAGGAAATGACGGTACGGTCGTTCGAAGAACAGGATGTTGTCCAGCATGGCGGGCCTCCGTGCCCAGTAGAGTGCGCCTTGCGGGCTCAGGCAAAGCTGCGAGCGCCACCGGCAAGACCCCTGAATGCGTTAAGACCCGCTAACAAAACCCCTGATCCTGCGTTGCGCCTCCTTGTCGTACTACTTGTACTGCCTGCGTCGGCGCGCCTTGGCTCAGGTGCGCTGCGCGGTTTTGTTAGCGGCTCTAAGCACCTGTTTACGATCTGCTGCGCTTCGGCGGGATGGATAGAAATGGGCGTTGAAACCGAGCTCAAAATGCTCATGTACCATCTGTACATTCCGCTTTCTCGCTCGTTTTCGCCTTGTCTCGCCTTAGCTCGCGAGATCGTAAACAGGTTCTAAGCCTCTTGGCCGTGGTCGCTTTACAGGGGTTTTGTTGGCCGCTCTAAATCTCCCGCATCAAAAAGCAGCGCCGATTTACACCAACGCTTTAACTATATTCATGCGTCCGCCATAGTTCTGTACGTTAAATTACCTACCCCGAACATCAGTCTTTCCCGCCTTGCGGCCCCGCGCCATCCCGCAGCCGCCAGCCTTCGGGGCCCGCTTCCAGCCAGCCGTCCAGTTCCAGCGCATCCAGGAAGGCATCGTCGTGCGACACCACCAACAGCCCGCCGCGATAGCCGCGCAGCATCGCTTCCAATGCTTGCAGGGATGGCAGATCCAGATGATTGCTGGGTTCGTCCAGCAGCAAGAGCTGCGGTGGCGGGTCGGCATAGAGCGCGCAGGCGAGCGCGGCCTTCAGCCGCTCGCCGCCGCTGAGCTGACCGCTGGGCCGCGAGGCCTGTTCAGCGTCCAGGCCCAGCTGGGCCAGCAACATGCGCAGCCGGCCTTCCCCGGCGGCGGGATTGACCGCCAGCAGCTGTTCCGCCGCGCCGCGCGCCGGGTCCAGCCCGGCCAGGTTCTGATCCAGATAGGCGCAGACCGCCTGGACGCGGACCTGGCCGGCGCGCGGCGGCAATTGCCCGGCCAGCACCTTGAGCAAGGTGGATTTGCC
>NZ_JAJOHW010000002.1 GCF_021129195.1 Chromobacterium aquaticum
CCTGCGCGGCCAGCTGCGCGCGCGCGAAGCCGAGCAGGTCCAGGCCGCGCTGGCCGCGCATCAGGGCAATGTATCCGCCGCCGCGCGGCAACTGGGACTGGCGCGCAGCACGCTGGTGTCGCGGATGCGGCGGCTGGGTCTGATGGGTCCGCTTGCGCGCTAGAAATTGCGCTGCTATCATCGCAAAACTTTCGAAACGAAACATAAAATGACCAAGCGAAACACTCAGCAACGCCGTCACGCCATCGCCGCCCTGGTGCAGGAACGCGGCGAGGTCAGCGTGGACGAGCTGACCAAGCGTTTCTCCACCTCTGAAGTGACCATACGCAAAGACCTGGCCCTGCTGGAAACCGGCGGCCTGCTGCTGCGTCGCTACGGCGGCGCGGTGTCCTTGCCGTCGGAGATGGTGGTTGAGGAAGACGCGGAACAGGTTTCAAAACGAAAGATAGCCATCGCCCGCGCCGCCGCCGAGCGCATCCGCGACCACAACCGCGTGATCATAGACAGCGGCACCACCACCAGCGCGATGATTCCGCTGCTGGGCAATAAGCGTGGCCTGGTGGTGATGACCAATTCCCTGAACGTGGCCGGCGCGCTGCGCGAGCTGGAGAACGAGCCGACGCTGCTGATGACCGGCGGCACCTGGGACCCGCATTCCGAATCCTTCCAGGGCCAGGTGGCGGAGCAGGTGCTGCGTTCCTATGACTTCGACCAGTTGTTCATCGGTGCCGACGGCATCGATCTTGAACGCGGCACCACCACCTTCAACGAACTGGTGGGCTTGTCGCGGGTGATGGCCGAAGTGGCGCGCGAAGTCATCGTGATGGTGGAATCGGAAAAGATAGGCCGGCGCATCCCCAATCTGGAATTGCCGTGGGAGCGCATCCATACCCTGGTGACCGACGACGCCTTGTCGGCGGAGGCCAGAACCCAAATTCAGGCGAAGGGCATTGCGCTGATCTGCGCGTCCTCGCCCACTGATAGTCCAAGGAGAAAGTAATGTGCGGCATTGTCGGCGCCATCGCGGCGCGTAATGTGGTTCCGGTGTTGGTGGACGGCCTGAAGCGGCTGGAATATCGCGGCTATGACTCCGCCGGCGTGGCGGTCTTGGCCGGCGACGCCATCCGTCGCGTGCGCCGCGTCGGCCGCGTCGCGGAGATGGAAAACGCCGCGGCGGAAGAAAGCCTGCAAGGGCAGGTGGGCATCGGCCACACCCGCTGGGCCACCCATGGCGGCGTCACCGAACCCAATGCCCACCCGCACGTATCCTTCGGCAAGATCGCCGTGGTGCACAACGGCATCATCGAAAACCACGAAGAGCAGCGCGAGCGCCTGAAAGGCCTGGGCTACGCCTTCGAATCCCAGACCGACACCGAAGTCATCGCCCACCTGGTGCATCACTACTACCAGGCCGGCGCCAGCCTGTTCGACGCGGTCAAACGCGCCAGCCGCGAGCTGACCGGCGCTTACGCCATCGGCGTGATCGCGGTGGACCGCCCGGACGAACTGGTGTGCGCGCGTATGGGCTGCCCGCTGCTGGTGGGCCTGGGCGATGGCGAAAACTTCATTGCCTCCGACGTCTCCGCCATCGTGTCCGCCACCCGCCGTGTGATCTTCCTGGAAGAGGGCGACATCGGCCGGCTGACCCGCGACGGCGTGGAACTGCTGGACAAGGACGACCAGCCGGCGCAGCGCCCGGTGCATGTGTCCGACGTGTCGCTGGCCTCGCTGGAACTGGGCCCGTACAGCCACTTCATGCAGAAGGAAATCCACGAACAGCCCAAGGCGCTGTCCGACACCATAGACGCGGTGCAGGACTACGGCTTCAATCCCGAGCTGTTCGGCGAGCGCGCCGGCGAAGTGCTGCCGCAGCTGGAAGGCGTCAAGATCCTGGCCTGCGGCACCAGCTACTACGCCGGCCTGACCGCCAAATACTGGATCGAAACCATCGCCGGCGTGCAGTGCGACGTGGAAATCGCCAGCGAATACCGCTACCGCGACGCCTGGGCCAACCCCAACTACCTGGTGACCACCATCTCCCAATCCGGCGAGACGCTGGACACCATGGAAGCGCTGAAATACGCCAAGGAACTGGGCCACCGCTACGCGCTGTCTATCTGCAATGTGCGCGAATCCGCGATTCCGCGCGCCAGCGAACTGGTGTTCTTCACCCGCGCCGGCGCCGAAATCGGCGTGGCTTCCACCAAGGCCTTCACCACCCAATTGGTGGGCTTGTTCGCGCTGGCGGTGACGCTGGGCAAGGTGCGCGGCAGGGTCAGCGCCGCCGACGAGGCGCGCTACCTGGACGAACTGCGCCACCTGCCGGGCAGCGTGCAGCACGCGCTGAACCTGGAGCCGCAGATCAAGGCCTGGGCCGACAAGTTCGCCGCCAAGGACAATGCGCTGTTCCTGGGCCGCGGCCTGCATTTCCCCATCGCGCTGGAAGGCGCGCTCAAGCTGAAGGAAATCTCCTACATCCACGCCGAAGCCTACCCGGCCGGCGAACTCAAGCACGGCCCGCTGGCGTTGGTGGACGAGGACATGCCGGTGGTGGTGATCGCCCCCAACGACGCGCTGCTGGAAAAAGTGAAATCCAATATGCAGGAAGTGCGCGCGCGCGGCGGCGAACTGTTCGTCTTCGCGGACCTGGACAGCCATTTCAGCGAATCCGACGGCGTGCACGTGATCCGCACCCCGCGCCATGTCGGCGTGCTCAGCCCGGTGGTGCACGCCATCCCGGTGCAGATGCTGGCCTACCACGTGGCGCTGGCGCGCGGTACCGACGTCGACAAGCCGCGCAATCTGGCCAAGAGCGTGACGGTGGAGTGAGGTTTGTGGATGGTGTTTGACTAGAGCGAATAAAGTCCGTCGGATCTGAAGAAAGTTTGTCGGAGTCTGACAAGAGAGAAGGGGCCGCTGGCCCCTTCTTCTTTGTTCTGTCGTATCAATTCTTTAGATGCCCGCTTTTCGGCCAAAGCTGCTCCTCGCAGACGAGATTTCGATCGGTTATAACGACTTCGTGTTTAATTTGTCTCAATGCTGAGGCTGAGCTGCGAGTGGCGGTTTGCCGATGCGAATCGGCTTGAGCGACGAGTTAGGGTGCATTTGGGCTCTCTTGGAACACGCCACCCGCGTCTAAATGTTCAATGATCTTGAGAGCAATGTAGCCATAAACAACTTCTGGTTTGGTGTCGTTCTGAACATACCGGATGTGCGATACGGTATGGGACGTTCCTAGCCGCGAATTCGCTTCAGCAATGCCTTCGAGGACGTGAGCAATAATTGCCTCCTCGATCAGCGGCTCATGCTGGCATTCCCCATGAGGTGGCAGGTATTCGCAGGCCGGTGTTCCTTGCACCCCCGTACCCAGACGAATCTGCAATAGGTTGTGCTTTGGGCCTGTGATCATTGATGCAGCTAGAAAATCTCCGAGGCGGACGAAGTGCATTTGATACGCTCTAACGTTGGAAGTCACTGGCGCCGGAGTGCAGCGGAAGTGCCCAAAGCGTAGCTTTGGGGGCAGGGTTGGATGCGCGGTTAAACAAGACGCGGAACTCCCGGCTGTCTATCCCGTGGACTCTCACCTATGGCGATGAGGCCCAGCAATAATGAGAACTTGCTCGCGAGCGACAAGTTCTCCTTCGCTTGAGGATTGTACTGAGCTGCGTTTTCGATTGAGCTTTGTGCAGATAGCAGCACTATCATCACTTGCTTTGAGACGACATGCTCGGACTTGATCAGCTCCGCCTTATTACAAAGATAGTCATATAGTCGCGCAAACGCTGCGGTATCAAAACCCTCGGAGGGTATGAGGCGACCTACCGATTTGTTGTGCAGATCTTCGAGATCGGGATCAAAGTCAGAAGGACTCATAAATATCGAAATGTCCTAGTTAACTGGCAGGAGGGTATCGTTACTTGGTTGGGACTGTGCCGCGCAAGATCAAGTGCCCGAATGGTACTGGCTCCAAGTTGCCTTTAACTTCACAAGGCAGAGTGCGTTTCTATCCATGACCTAGCGTTAAAAATAACCGGCTCGCTTTAGCGCGTCGGTGTTGATTTTAAGATTGGGCATTATTCTAAGTGGGCTCGCTAAAATAGACCATCACAGCTTGCAGCCCACCGTGATTTATACCCATGCGCTGCAGGTGATCCAAGTTGTGACCAGCCCGCTTGATACCTTCTAAATTTCTTTGCTCCAAACCACACCCGGCAGCATTACCTCAGAGTGCAATCACTTCCTAAAGACTGATGTCCAGTCCGTAGTTTCGGTTAGCGCCGATATCTGTTGCTAACCAGTATCGACCTCTTTAGATCGGGAGCCGACATGCAGCAGGCGGTTATCGACAAGGCGGCTATGGCCGACGATAAGCCACCGCGAACAGCCGCTCTGGACGATAAGGATACAGAGAGATCGATCTTGGCTCCTTGGCCAGAACTGTCTTCCTGCGCATCCCAACCTGTGCAATAAGGCGCGGCTGTTTTCCCTCATCCCATGGTGGAGCAGATCCGGACCAAGGCTATAATCCCCCTCCGTGGCGAAACAAATCTGAATGCGGGATAAGCGATGCAAGTATCGGCCTTGGAACGGCAACTGAATTTTCTGAGAGAGATAGACCGCTTGAAGTCGGTGCTGCGGCAATCGCCGTTGCTGGACCAGAGCCGCCGGGAGAACTCGGCCGAGCATTCCTGGCATTTGGCGATGTACGCCTTGCTGCTGGGCGATTACGCCAGCGGTCCGGTCAACACCGAGCGGGTGATCAAGATGCTGCTGTTGCACGATGTGGTGGAGGTGGATGCCGGCGATTTTCCCATCCACGGCCAGGCCGTGCCTGGGGCGCAGGCGGAGGCGGAGGCGAGGGCGGCGGAGCGTTTGTTTGGCTTGTTGCCGGCGGAGCAGGGCGCTGAGCTGTTGGCCTTGTGGCGGGAGTTTGAGCGCGCGGAAAGCGCCGATGCCTGTTTCGCCAAGGCGCTGGACCGTTTCCAGCCTTTGCTGATCAATGTCTTTACCGGTGGCGGGACCTGGACGCAGAACGATGTTTCGCTGGAGCAGGTGCTGTCCCGTTACGGCCCGGTGATCCAAAAGGGTGCGCCGCAGCTTTGGCTGCTGTGCGAGCAGTGGGTGCGCCGGCATTTTGCTAAGACCCGCTAACAAAACCCCTGATCCTGCGTTGTGCCTCCTTGTCGTACAACTGGTACTGCCTGCGTCGGCGTGCCTTGGCTCAGGTTCTCTGCGAGGTTTTGTTAGCGGCTCTAAGCAGCCTGTTTAGACCCGCTACCCCTGATGCTGTGTTGCGCGTAAAACTGAGTTTTGTTAGCGGCTTGTAACGCTATTCAAATCGGCTTCTGCGCCCAAGCGATGGCTTGCATCCCGCGCGCTCCGTGGCTATTTCCGTCTTGCCGGATGTCGCCGGCTTGACGCTCTCCCGCGCCTCCCCAACAATAGCCTCCGCGCCGCAGCAATCGCGGCGCTCGGGTTTAGTCTCCCGAATATGAATCACTGCCGCGGATGCGCTTTTTCACAGCGTATCCGTTGCCATTGCTTTGCCTATTCGGGCGGGCCGTGGCAAGTGGCGCCCTCGCGGGCGCGCCGGCTTTTGCAGTGGTTCACCGGTAGACTAACTCTTGTCATGTGCCCGCCCTGCCGCCTTGCGGCTGGGCCCTTCTGCTCAGGAGGTTGCAAATGGTAAAGCCTGTCCGTCCGGTGCTTGGCATCGATCTCTCTTCGTCCCCCACTCACGCCCAAAACCGGGCATCTCCACTCGCGCCGCTGTTGCCGCGCTCGCGCTACCGCTTTGCCGGCAGCGAAGCCAAAGACCTCAGCCTGCCCTTCATCCGCCGTATCGAAGGCCGCACTCATCCGCATTACTGGCAGCCGGCGGAAGCCAAGGATGAGTTCGAAGCTTGCGCCTTGGGTCGGCAGTACGCGGCTCACCTGGCGCAGTTGCTGAAACTCAACCGCCAGCACTCCGCGCGCGGCTTGTTGTTCCGCATCGCCAGCGATATGGATTTCAGCGATCGCGGCCATCACCGCAGCCTCTGCAAATGCTTCTTCAACTATCTGGAGATGTTGTTGAACCTGGGAGCGCAACAGGTGGACCTGGTGCGGCATGTGGAGGCGGTGCAGCGCTTCTATCTGAGCCTGGATGAGCTGTACGCGGTGCAGCGCAACCCACGGCGCAAGAAGAAGCGTTAAGCCGGAGGAGCAGCAGCCGGCCCTGTGGGGCCGGCTGTTGGCAGGGGTGCGGCGTGCACTTCTGCTATCCAATAAATAAGACCTGCCTTGAGGCAGGTCTTATTTTTAAAATACGAAAAGCCCCATATGGGGCTTTTGCTATTTAGACGCTGTAATGCTTAGAGCGGCTGAATCGCGGTCGCTGCCGGGCCTTTTTGGCCCATTGCGCGGGTGTAGCTTACTTTTTGACCTTCGCGCAGGGATTTGAAGCCATCCGCGCGAATTTCGGAGAAGTGAGCGAAAAGATCGTCGCCGCCATTGTCCGGGGTGATAAAGCCAAAGCCTTTTGCGTCATTGAAAAATTTAACGGTACCAGTTTCCATAGTGGACTCCATATGTCTGTTAAGGACAATAAAATTATCGAATTGGCATGATAATCAAGGAATAGATAAGGAAACAATGAAGACCACTTGAGGGGCAACGAGGTATCGATAGATATGACGCTTGAAAATCCTGCCCGGACTTTTTATAGGAAAGTCGCGAGCATGTCAATAGTAGCTTTTGAAATTGCCGGAAAAATTGCCGGAAAAACCGTCCCACCCGCTCTGGAGGCTTTGCACGGGTTCTAAGAACCTGTTTACGATCTCCGGAGCAATAGAGCCAGGAAAGCCAAGTGGATGAACTGCAAGCTGGTATTCAGCTTCCGCTCGCAGTTCTTCCACAGCCTTCTGCTCTTTTCCAACCATGCGAAGCTGCGCTCAACAATCCATCGTTTGGGCATCACCTTGAACGTATGCAACTCGCTTCTCTTGGCAATCTGTACCGTCACATACCCGCCCAGAATCTCCCGCACTCCCTGCGCGAAGGGCTGGCCCACGTAGCCGCTGTCGCACAGCAGGCTTTGC
>NZ_JAJOHW010000003.1 GCF_021129195.1 Chromobacterium aquaticum
CCACGAATCCGGCACGCCGGTGCAGCCGCTGGCCAAGCCGCCGGCCGCCGTCAGCGCCAAATTGGCGGCCAATCAGCAATTGATGGAACGGCTGGGCGTGTTCGCCACCCCGGCCTCCTTCTACCGCGATGCCCAAGGCCGCTTGCAGAAAGTCCAGGGCGTGCCCACCGAGGCCACGCTACAACGGCTGCTCGGTCCACGCTGATACGTTCATTCCATTGACATTTCCCGAGAGACGGGCCTAGAGTGCGCCTGCCACCATCCGCCCGTCACAGGAATGCGCAATGCCCCTATCCCTCTTCGCCCCGCTCGCCTATCTGCTGATCGGTCTGGGGCTGGGGCGCGCGCCCTTCGACGTCAAGGCGCGGGCTTCGGCGCTGCTGAGCAAATGGGTGATCCCGCTGGTCATCATCTACAACATCGCCACCCATCGCCCCGGCGTGTTCGCGGTCATGGCCGGCATCGCCGCCATCATGGCGCTGCTCTTGCTGCTGGGACGCCGCATCAGCCGCGACCCGGTGCACAATCTGTGTTTCTGCTATCTGAATATCGGCTGGCTGGGACTGCCGGTGGCCAGCGCGCTGTTTGGCGACGGCGCCGCCATGGTCATCATCGCCGCCTATGTCGGCAGTTCCTTGTTTGGCAACGCCATCGGCGTGGGCCTGCTGGCCCAGGGCCAGCACTGGCGCGCGCGGCTGCGCCAGACGCTGCAGGCGCCACCGGTGTGGGCGCTGCTGGTCGGCCTCGCCTGCCTGCCCTTGGGGCCGGCGCTGGAACACTACGCGCGGCCTGGCTACGAAGCGCTGAAATGGCTGATGAGTTTCCTGGGAATGGCGATTCTGGGCATCTGGCTCTCCGGCGCCCGGCTCCGGCTGGCGGACTTCAAACTGGCGCTGCGCAACTTCGCCGCGCGCGCCGCGGCGCTGGCCCTGCTGCTCAGCCTGTTCATCCTGCTGTGCGGCCGCTTCGACATCGCGCTGGTGACGGAAAACCGGCCCACCCTCTATCTGCTGTGCCTGCTGCCGCCGGCGGCCAACATCATCGTGCTGGAAACCCATTACCTGAAAAGCGGCCGCTCGGCCGGGCCCATCGCCTGCGGCACCTGCGTCAGCCTGCTGGCCATCGGCGTGTATGTGGCGGTGATGCTGACGTGCTAACAGCCTGTCCAAAGTCTCGCGAGCAAGAGCGAGAAAGGAGATGCCATGCCTGATATCCAAGCCCAGCCCTTGTCCGGATGGTGGCGGATTGTGTCTTTTCAGCTTGAGTTCCAGGACACAGGCGAGTGCGTGGACACTTACGGCCGCGCGCCGCTCGGCCATATCGTCATAGAACGCGACAGGATCATGTCGATACTCACCTCCCAAGAACGTCCGAATCATGATCCGGCAGCCCTTTTCGAGGCGATGATCGCTTATTCCGGTCTGTGCCGTGTTGAGGGTGAGGACAAACTCATCATCCAGGTCGACACCGCTTGGCATCCCGCCTGGGTCGGCACCGAGCAACGGAGGTTCTTCAGGCTAGACCGCGACGTCCTGTCGATTGCGACTGCGTGGCAGACGCATCCATCGTTCCCGGGGCGGACGGCTCGCGGCGTGTTGATGGCGCGGAAAAGCAAGGTCTAGCGCAGACTCACGCCAAACCCAAACCGTAGGGAGATGAGTTGATGAACCATATCCATAAGGCGCATGCGATACCCGTGCCATCCGACAGTACCCTGGCGCCGCTTTACAAGGGCGCGGATCTGGTAGACGCGTATGCGATTCAGTTACCGGCGGGGGCCAGCGACGATATCGAAGTATTGGCCCGCGCGGGCTTCGAGCAGCAGGCGTGGTGGATTCGCGCGCTGACGCGGGCGCGCGACATGATCATGGCGCCAGTCGGCGTCAAATCGTCTCGTGCGGTGGGTATTGCCGCGGCGGCGCAGGGGACGGTGATCGGCTTCTTTCCACTGCAGTCCAAGAGTTTGGAGGAACTGGTAATGGGCGCGGATGATCGTCATCTCGACTTCCGGCTCGCGATCCAGCAGCGCGCTGGCGCGGCAGGCCGCAGGGAACTCGTCGTGGTATCCGTCGTGCATTGCCATAACTTACTGGGACGGACATACCTCGCGGCCATCACACCGTTCCACCGCGTGATCGCGCGGGCTAGCCTGGAGCAGGCGGCAAGGCGTGTTGCACCGCGCGCATCGCTCATCTAAGAGCCTGTCCAAGTCTCGCGAGCAAAAGCGAGATCGCCAAACACAGCGCATTAACAACGCCCCGCTCTTGCTCGCCTGATCCTGAACCGCTTGCAAACACCATCAGCCCGCCAGACGGCGGCTGCGCCGCCACTGCCACAAGGGCGGCAGCAATAGCAAGGCCACCATGCCCAGCACCAGCCACAGCATATTGTCCTGCACCCAGGGAATGCCGCCCAGCCAATACCCCATGGACACCAGCCCGCCGCACCAGATCACCGCGCCCAGCACGTTGTAGCAGGCGAAACGGCGCGGGCACATGCCGGACAGCCCGGCCAGAAACGGCGCCACCGTGCGCACGATGGGCACGAAGCGGCCGATGGTGATGGTGGGCGCGCCGTAACGATCGAAAAAGGCCTGGGTCTTGGCCAAATGCTGCGGCTTGACCCAGCCGCGCCGGATCAGCGTCTGCCCCAGCGCGGAACGGCCTATGCTGTAATTCAGCAGATCGCCCAGAATGGCCGCCAGCGTGATCACGCCCATCGGCCACCACGGCGACACCCCCTGCACGCCCAGCAAGGCGCCGGTGGCGAACAGCAGGCCGTCGCCGGGCAGGAAGGGCAATACCACCAGGCCGGTTTCGCAAAACACGATGGCGGCCACTATCCACACCCCCAGCACCCAGTTCTGCGCCAGCAGCGACATCAGATTCTCATCGCCAAACAACCAGCTCAGAAACCCCATGGTCAACACAATCGCACTCCTCGCATGATGAACGCCGCCGCTGCAAGTCCTACCCCGCAGCGCCTAGGCTTGACGCTACCTAAAGCTTGACCGCGCCGGTGGGTCAATGGTTCAGACGCGCGCACGGCCTGTTCCTTAGAACCTGTTTACGATCTGCTGTGCGTTGTGAGGGGCGACACGGTGAGTGCGTCTTCGAAATGCTCATGTACCGTATGTACACTCCCCTTTCTCAGCCGTTTTCGCCTTGTCTCACCTTAGCTCGCGAGATCGTGAACAGGTTCTTAAGTATTTACCCACCAAAAAAATCATTTGGCATTATATTCCAAGCAGACTGTCCCGCCAGCGCAAGCGCCTGGTCACGGCCAGGCCACCGATAAAGGAAAACCATGCCCCGACTTTACTGCCTGCTCATCGCCGCCGCCCTGGCCGCCTCCGGCCTGGCCCAGGCCAAGACCCTGAATTTCTCCGGCTACGCCTGGGAAGTCCGCAACCAGATCCAAAGCGGCCCCGGCCCCAACGACTGGGACGAGAACAACGCCTGGGTGGACGCCCAGGGCCGGCTCCACCTGAAGATCGCCCAACGCGGCGGCAAGTGGAGCAGCGCCGAGGTCTACCTGCCTCAGCGGCTGGGCTTTGGCCGCTACCAGTTCAAGCTGATAGGCCGGCCGGACCTGTTCGACGACAACATCGTGCTGGGCCTGTTCAACTACCCGACGCCGGACGTGGGCCCGGACGCCAGCAATGAAATCGACATCGAATTCGCCCGCTGGGGCAATCGGCAAAACCCGATGGGCAACTACACCGTCTACCCGGCCGTGCCCGGCCCCAAGCCCACCTCCTACGCCTTTGAACCGCACCTCAACGGCGACTACAGCACCCACCGCTTCAACTGGAACGCCAGCAGTGTGCTCTACCAATCGCTGCACGGCCACCAGGACGGCGACCAGTACGAAATGGCGCGCTGGAACTTCGCCCCGGCGGACCCCTCGCGCCTGGTGCCGCAGCAGCCGCTGCCGCCGCACATCAATCTATGGCTGTTCCAGGGACGGCCGCCCAAGGACGGCAAGGAAGTGGAAATCGTGATCCAGGAGTTCTCCTTCATCCCGGCCGCCGCCAAATAAGACCCGCTAACAAAACCCCTGATCCTGCGTGGGGTTTGTTAGCCGCTCGGAGTACAAGACGCGTCAAAGCTTGATCAGGGCCAGACGCTTAGGCCAATAACGCTCCAGCAGGGCGAACAGGATGGCAGCGGTCTCCACGTCCAACGCCCCGCTGTAATCGCCGGCGCGGAAATGCATCTGGAAGGCGCGCACCAGGGCGGCGAAGCCGGCGTCGCCGCCCGCCGCCGCCACCTCGTAGCCGTAATGCTTGAACGCCTCCAGCATCTTCTCCCGGCCGGGCAAGCCCTGTTGCTGGAACCGCTGCGCGTATTTACGCTGCGTCTCCGCCTCCGGCCACGCGCCCACCCCGGCCTGGTGCAGTTCCCGCCACGGGAACATCGGCCCCGGATCGCTCTTGCGGCCCACGGCGATGTCGGAATGGCCCAGCACGTTCACCGGACTGATGTCCGGATAGCGCGCCAGGATGTTCCGCGCCAATTCCGTCACCGCCTCCACCTGCTGCGGGTGATAGGGCGGAAACACCATGCCACCCTTCTCCTCCCGCGCCAGATTGACGATTTCCACGCCGATGGACGAATCGTTCAGATTGCTGCGGCCATCCCAGGCGCTGGCGCCGGCATGCCAGGCGCGGTCGTTCTCGTCCACCAGATTGAACAGATTCATCTGCTTGAAGCCGGCCTGCTGATAGCTGGGGTCGCAAGGGTCCGGCGCCAGATAATGCGCGCTCACCTGGCCGGAGCCGGTCAGCGCCTTGATGGAGCCGGCGAAGTCCAGCGCGGTGTAATGCAGGATCAGGAAACGGACGCGTTTGTTGAAGCCTTGGACCGAGCGATAGGTATTGAACAGGATGGGCGTCATGAAGAATCTCCAGGAGGGGAATGGGAAGGGATGTGGCCGGCCAGACAGCCGGCACATAGAGTCTGAGTCCCCCCGGCCGCAGGGGTTCGGCGGGGGTGACGGCTGTCAGTTCAGCGCGAACGGGCCGCGACCCCCTGCAAAACCGGCGTCAGTCGCGCCGCCCGCCCAGCGGCCGTCCGGCCTTTGGGTCCAGTCCCTTGGCCGCGGCCAGTTGGCTCATCAGGGCTTCCGACGGTT
Source organism: Chromobacterium aquaticum (assembly GCF_021129195.1). Taxonomy (GTDB): domain Bacteria; phylum Pseudomonadota; class Gammaproteobacteria; order Burkholderiales; family Chromobacteriaceae; genus Chromobacterium; species Chromobacterium aquaticum. Next base: position 5,137 of record NZ_JAJOHW010000003.1, read on the forward strand.
TTTCCGGCGGCACATTGGCCTTGAACGCTTCCAGCCACTTGAGCTTGCCGTCCCAAGCCGGCAGCGGGGCCGGCGGCAGCGGCACGATCTCGTCCAGTTCCGGCACCTTGGGGTGGGCGTAGGAGTAGTCGCTGAGAACATCGCTAATGATTTTGTAGCGGCGGCTACGCTCATCATCCTGCTTCAGCCCCAGGCCAAACCTCTCCTTATTTGAATCTGCTATTGGGCCAAAACCCTTTTGTAACTTGTAAGGAGCAGCCTCATCTCCCCATTTGGTAGCAAGCTGGAAGAATTTGACAGATTCTTCATTATCTTTTCCTGCTATTAGGTAGGCATACTCCTTTGCCGCCTTTCCATGCCCCTGCTCACCAGCACACTTCAGCATTTGGGTTCCAATAGCAAAGGGGCCTGGTTGCGCGATCGTCAAACTCGTCAGCTTGTCTCCCACCAGATACTGCGCTTCCGGGCTGCCCAGGTCCGCCGCCTTGCGGTAGTAGCGGTTGGCCAGCTCCTCGTCCTGCTTCACGCCGTAGCCGGCCTTCAGATAACGCCCCATATCGTAGTAGCCGCCGGGAATGCCGCGGTCTATCAGCTCCTGGGTCAGGTCCAGCGTTTCCTTGATCGGGTCCTCACTGCGCGCCGTGCCCCGCCCTATCATGTCGCGCAGCTCCAGATTGGCCTTGTAATGGCCGTGAGCCGTGGCGATGCGGTAATAACGCTCCATCTCCGGGAAACGCAGCGGGTCTTCCTTCTCGATCTGCTTCTTCTGCAACCAGCGGGCGTAGCGGTATAACTGCTCCGCTTCCGGGGTCAAGGCCGGCAGATGGTCTTTCTCATACGCGCAGTTGAAGGCCAGCTTGGCTTCGACTGCTTTCAAGTCCGGCACGGAACGCTCCTTGGCGCCGCAGGCGGCCAGAGCCCCCAACAGCGACAAGGCGTACAGCGTTTTAACCATGCTTGCCGTTCAGCGGCCGTCCGGTCTTAGGGTCCAGGCCCTTGGCCGCGGCCAGTTGGCTCATCAAGGCTTCCGACGGTTTTTCCGGCGGCACATTGGCCTTGAACGCCTCCAACCACTTCAGCTTGCCGTCCCAGGCCGGCAACGGGGCCGGTGGCAGCGGCACGATCTCGTCCAATTCCGGCACCTTGGGATGAGCGTAGGAGTAGTCGCTGAGAACATCGCCGATGATCTTGTAACGACGACGGCGTTCATCATCCTGCTTCAGACTCAAATCATTCCATTGTTTGTTAGCATCAGTAATAGGACCAAAACCATTTTCCAAATTAAACGCAGATGCTTCATCCCCACTCTTCACAGCCAGCTGGAAAAACCTCACTGCCTCTGAATTATTCTCTCCCTGCATTTGAACTGCATACTCCTTCGCAGCAATCCCATGCCCCTGCTCACCAGCACACTTCAGCATTTGGGTTCCAATAGCAAAGGGGCCTGGTTGCGCGATCGTCAAACTCGTCAGCTTGTCTCCCACCAGATACTGCGCCTCCGGGCTGCCCAGGTCCGCCGCCTTGCGGTAGTAGCGGTTGGCCAGTTCCTCGTCCTGTTTCACGCCGTAACCGGCCTTCAGATAACGCCCCATATCGTAGTAGCCGCCGGGAATGCCGCGGTCTATCAGTTCCTGGGTCAGGTCCAGCGTTTCCTTGACCGGGTCCTCACTACGCGCCGTGCCCCGCCCTATCATGTCGCGCAAGTCCAGATTGGCCTTGTAATGGCCGTGAGCCGTGGCGATGCGGTAATAACGCTCCATCTCCGGGAAGCGCAGCGGGTCTTCCTTCTCGATCTGGTTCTTCTGCAACCAGCGGGCGTAGCGGTATAACTGCTCCGCCTCCGGAGTCAAGGCCGGCAAATGGTCTTTCTCATATACGCAGTTGAAGGCCAGCTTGGCTTCGACTTCTTTCAAATCAGGCACGGAACGCTCCTTGGCGCCGCCGCAGGCGGCCAGGCTCAGGGTCAGAATCAGGGTCAGAAATGCGGGCTTAATCACTATTGCTCCGGGCGGGGTCCGTACGGAGAAACTCACGTAGGGCCGCTACTGGTGGTTTACCAAATTTGAAAGCCTTATAGTTGGCATCCAAAATATTCCGCCAAGCCTTAAACACTACCTTTGCATCATTTTCTTTATCCATTCGGTCTGGATTTGCTCCTTCCCGGTGATTTGTATGCCTCCCCCACAACTCCTGGCGCAGCGGCTTGGAGATTTCCGGCCGATCCAGTGCGATGTTCAACTCGCTGTCCACCTGCATGCTGCGGGTGTTGATATTGGCCGAGCCCAGCGTCAGAAAAGCGTCGTTGATAATCATCAGCTTGGCGTGGATGTAAGTTTCAGCCCATGCCCCCCCAGGGGAGTCCGGCGCCACGATGGAGCAAATATGAGTTTTGAGCCCGGGCTGCTCCACCGCGGCAATGGGGGCGTCCGGCTTTTGGGCGGCCTCGTACTCCTTTTCCATACGCTCGCGATAAGCCGTGGCGTCTGCCTCCGCTTCCTTGATCTTGTTTTTGAGCTTTGCCGGCGCCATGACGTTCAAGGCGCTCACTACTTTGGCCTCACGTTCCGCCTGCTTGGCCTGGCCCAGCCTGGCCTCCACATCATCCGCCTTTTCCTGGCGCGCCACACCGGGAATCGTATCGGCGCGCCCCAGGCTGTCCAGCATCCGGTAGGTGTTGACCGTGCCGGCGCCCACGCCGGCGTCGCTGGTATTGGTGATCACGAACAGATAGATAGGGTAAGGGCGGCCGGCCTGCTTCTGCGCCTTGGCCACATCCTTGATCTTTTCCGCCAGCGGCGGCCAGCGGAAATACTGGTTTTCGATGAAGATGTAGGAAGTGACGTTGTTGACCGCCTTCAGATACAGCTTCTTGATGTCCTGTTTCTTGTATTCCGGCTGGGTGCGCAGCAGTTGCACCATGGCGGCCTTATTGGCCTGCCCATCCACCCGCGGCGCGTAACCGCCGAAACCGCAGCCGGGCAACGGCAGGTCTTCCTTGGTTTCGTCGCGCCAGGCGCGGCGGAAATTGTGGAATAGATTGCCCACCGCCGGGCCGGTGATCAGGCTGGAAAAGTCCTCGCGCGGCCCCACCGTGCCGTTGCGGCCCAGATTGGGCGCCTTGGGCTTGGCGCTGTGGGCATTGGTGTCCCAGTACTCGTCCAGCATATTGTGACCCATGACGAAACCGACATGGGCTTGCGCGTCGTCGTAATCCACCAACACCATTTTCTGGTGATGGCTGGGGCCTATCGCCAAGGCGGTCTTGGTTCTTTTCTTCAAACCCTTATCGTCGTAATCCTGCGTTGCAATATGAGTGCGGGTATAAGGGCCAAAGCCGCGGCTGCGGAAATGCAGGTATTTACTGGGGATATCCTTGTGAAATCTGTCCCGCACAATCTTGTCCGAGGCGCCGGCCGCCGGCTGGTCCTCGTCATACCAGGAATACCACTGAGAATCGTATTTATACTGCTCCGGGGTTTCATAGCCCGGCTTGTCCTTAATCCCCACACTCCAGCGGCCCGGGGTTTGCGACTCATCCACTGAGGCGCCGGTGCTGTTGACGTACATGCCGGCCGGCTTGGAGGCAAAACACAGCACCCGCACCTGCACGCCCTGCTTGGCCTTGTGCTCCAGCAGCTTGCCTATCTGCGCCGGCACGGCTTCCGCGATGTCCGCGTACTTCACCATGTCCGCGCCCTTGCGGACAAAGTACATGGACGGCTGGAAACCCCAGCAGATGATGCTGACGTTTTTCTTGGCCTTGGCGATGGCGTAATGCACCGCGGCAAACGCCGCCTCGCCGTTGACCAGGGGCTGGAAGCTGCCCTCATGGGGCGCGTATTCGCTGGTCTGCAAAAACCAGGGCAGGGTCAAGTTGGCCCGCAGCGGCTCTTTGACGCAGATCGGGGAGACTATCGTGTTCGCGCTCATTTATTACTCTCCTGCGGGCGAAGCGTCGGCCTCGCCATTCAGCAAACGGTGGTAGCGCGCGCGCGCATGCTCGTCCGGCTCCACGCGGCCGTCCGGCGGCGCGCCGCCGGCCACGACTTTATGGAAGCCGGCGTTGGCCAGCGCGCCCTTGTCCGGTTTGCTCAGCTCATTGGCCACCGGGATATCGAACTTGACGCCGTTGGCCAGCTCCACCGTGTATTTTTGCGTGGTGACCGCATGTTTGACCGCCAGGTGGCCGCTTTCGTCAATGATGCCGCGCTCCACCTCGCCGCCGTCGGCATGCAGGGTATAGGGCATGCCGGTCCAGCTGCTGTTGCCGCCTTGCGGCGATTGATCCAGGCGCAGCGACAACGGCATCCTGGGAATGCTCTGCGGATAATCCGGATGCGTGACCGTCATTTGCGCCGGCCCGCTCATCTGATGGCTGGCGCCCTTCACCGACACCTTGCCGGGGCAATGCAGTTCGATATTGCCGCCGGCGATGCGGATGTAAGCGCCGCCGCTGACGTTGAGCAGGATTTCCCGCTTGGCCGCCACGGTGATTCTGTCCTTGCAAGCAGTCACCGTCACATCCTTGTCCGCTGTAACCTCGACGCTGTCGCTCTGCGCCAACATCTGCACCTTGCCCTTGGCGGCGATCAGCTTCAGAGAAATCTTGTCTTGCAGACCAGTGACGAACAGGCTGATGTGCTGGCCCACATTGTGCAGCCAGCGCCGGCCCGAGGTTTGATTGGTGTCGCGCTGCGCCACCAGGTCCAGATTGGTTCCCGCCGCCACGGTCTGGCTTTGCTGGCTCAGGCTGGCGATGCCGGCCGGCGCGGACAGAACCAGCAAGGGCTGGCGGCCGGTCTGTTCCTTGGCGGTCTTTCCGTCCTTG
>NZ_JAJOHW010000004.1 GCF_021129195.1 Chromobacterium aquaticum
CTGCTGCGGCTGGCGGTGATCACGCAACAACTGGCGCTGCGGCGCCGCGACGAAGGGCAGCGCGTGCCGCGCGCCAAGCTGATCGTGCGCTGGCTGCTGGACCGCGCGGCGGAAGCCTGCGGCGGCGGCCGGCTGTGACGGCCGTCCGCGCGCCCTCCGATTCATCCCGATAAGGACATCTCATCATGAATACCGAAACTTCCACGACCGTATTCGACGTCATCGTGATCGGCGGCAGTCACGCCGGACAATCCGCCGCCTTGCAGATCGCGCGCGCGCGCCGCCGGGTGCTGGTGATCGACGCCGGCGCGCGCCGCAATCGCTTCGCCGCCCAATCCCACGGCGTGATCGGCCTGGACGGACGCTCGCCCGACGCGATCGCCGCGGACGGCAAGGCGCAATTGCTGGCCTATCCCAACGCGCAATGGCGCGCGGACACCGTGGTCCGAGCCGAGAGCGGCGAGGCCGGCTACGCATTGCGCTGCGCCTCCGGCCAAAGCTACGCGGCGCGCCAGCTGGTGCTGGCCTTCGGCGTGGTGGACGAATTGCCTGAGCTGGAGGGCCTGCGCGAGCGCTGGGGCGAAAGCGTGTTCCACTGCCCTTACTGCCACGGCTACGAACTGAAGCAGGGCCGCATCGGCGTGCTCGGCGGCGGTCCCTTGTCCTATCTGTCGGCGATGCTGATGCCGGAATGGGGCCCGACCGTCTTCCTGAGCGACGGCGGCTTCGAGCCGGACGCGGCGCAGCGCGAGGCGCTGGCGCGGCGGGGCGTCGACATCGTGCGCGAACGGATAGAGCGCATCGTCGAGCGCGCCACCGTCGAGCTGGCCGATGGACGCCGGCTGGCCTTTGACGGGCTGTTCATGATGAACCGCTTCCGCCTGTCCAGCCCGGTGGCGGAGCAGCTGGGCTGCGTGATCGAGGAGGGGCCGCTGGGGCCTTATGTGCGGACCGACGACGCAATGGAGACATCGGCGCCGGGCGTATTCGCCTGCGGCGACATCACGCAGCGGGGCGGCACCGTGGCGCTGGCCATCGGCAACGGCGCGCTGGCGGGCATCGCCGCGCATCGCAAACTGGTGTTCGGATAAGACGCGCGCGACGGAAGACTTCTTTCTCCTCATTACTGGAAAGCGATTCATGAGTTGGCAAAACCTATGTTTCTCCTGGCTGTTGCGCAGAACGGCCAAATCCCTGACCCGCAAGCCCGGCCTGACCGCCCAGGAAATGCGCGAGCGCAGCGCGAAATGGGCGCGCGGCGAAATCAAGCCGCCGCGCGGCTGGCGGGTGCGCAAGCTGGACGCGGAGGCGCTGCGCGGCGAGTGGATAGAGCCTGAAGCCGCCGCGCGGCGCGAGGCGAGCGGGCGGGTGATCCTGTATTTGCACGGCGGCGGCTATTGCTTCTGCTCGCCGCTGACGCACCGCGGCGTGGCCGCCGCGCTGGCGCGGGAGGCGGACGCGCGCGCGTTCTCGCTGGCTTACCGGCTGGCGCCGGAACATCCGTTCCCGGCCGCCGTCGACGACGCGCTGGCGGCGTATCGGGAGCTGCTGGACGAGGGCGTGGCGCCTGAGCGCATCGTGGTCGCCGGCGATTCCTCCGGCGGCGGGCTGGCGCTGGCGCTGCTGCTGTCGCTGCGCGACGCGGGCGCGCCGATGCCGGCCGGCGCGGTCTTGTTCTCGCCGTGGACGGATCTGGCGGCGACCGGGGCCTCGCTGGAAGCGAACGACGCGTCCGACGTGATGCTGAGCGCGGTGGCGGTGAGGAATTTCTCGCGCTATTACCTTGGCGACGCCGCCGCCGATCATCCCATCGCCTCGCCGCTCTACGGCGAGTACGCGGGCCTGCCGGACCTGTTCATCCAGGCCAGCGACAGCGAGGTGCTGCTGGACGACGCCGCGCGCGTGGCCAGCAAGGCGAGCGCGGCCGGCGTCGGCGTGGATTTCAAAGTGTGGCGGCGGCTGCCGCACGCCTGGGCCACCTTGACGCCGATGCTGCCGGAAGCGAGGGCGGCGATCAAAGAAGCCGGCGGCTTCATCCGCAAGGTGGCGCCATGAACCGCGGCTGGGTGGATGCCGCGCCGGCCGGCCAAGCCGCGGCCTTGCGCCTGTTCTGCTTCCCTTACGCCGGCGGCAGCGCGACGGTGTTCCGCGGCTGGGCCGAGCGCTTGCCGGCCACGGTGGATTTCCGGCCCATGCACCCGCCGGGGCGGGGGCGGCGCTTTCACGATCCGCTGCGCTACCGGCTGGATCAACTGGCCGACGAGGCGACGGACGCGATCGCGCCGCTGCTGGACCGGCCTTATGCCTTGTTCGGGCACAGCATGGGCGCGAGCCTGGCCTTCGAGGTGGCCCAGCGCGCGCGGGCGCGCGGCTTGCCGGCGCCCTGCTGCCTGATCGTGTCCGGCCGCGCCGCGCCGCATCTGCCCGCCAGGCGGCGGCCGATACATGCATTGCCCGATGATGAGTTCATCGACGAAGTGCTGCGGATGAACGGCACGCCGCCTGAGGTGCTGCAACATCCCGAGCTCGTCAACATCGTCCTGCCGGTGCTGTATGCCGATTTCGAGGCGATAGAGACTTATCGTCCCGCGCCGCGTCCTCCTTTGAGCTGCCGCATCGTCGCCCTGGGCGGCAGCGAAGAAGAGGGCGGCGTCGAGGCGGCCGCTTCCTGGCAGGGCTATGCCACCGGCGGTTTTCGCAGCGAGATCCTGCCCGGCGATCACTTCTTCCTGAACGGGAGGCCGGAAAGCCTATTCGCGATACTGCGCGAAGAACTGGAGCGTGGCGCCGGGGCGGATTGAAGCCCCGGCAAACGGGTTGAACGCCGGAAACCGTATTGAGAGTCGCCGAGAACGTGTTTACGATCTCGCGAGCCAAGGTGAGCCAAGGCGAAAACGGGCGAAAAAGCGGAATGTACAGGCGGTAGATGAGCACTGAGCTTGGTTTCAACGCCGTATCGCCGACGCGCAGCAGATCGTAAACAGGTTCTAACAAAACCGCGCAGCGTGGCTGGGCCATCGGTTTCCGGGGCTTGATGCGGCTTGGCCAAGCGTTGTTGACCGGTTCCAGTACCGCTGCGCCTTGTTTGGCCGTGGCCTGCCCAGGGCCGGCCCGAGCGCTCCCCTTATGACTACGGGCTGGCCGGCTTAAAGGTCCGCCGTGGCCTGGCAAGCGCAGGCTTGCAAAAATACAACGTTGATGCTGATGCCAGGCAGGGCCGCCGGGGGGATTCAAGCGCCGCTTTAAGTCTTGTCCCCCGGTGGCAGAGTTGGCTATCTATAGAAGATCCCGATAGCCATGCACATGCCGGAGTGGATATTGTGCAAGACCGATTTGAAGCCAAGCTGCGAGCCGTCATTACCGCTGCCATGCTGTTTGTTGCAGTGTTGTCGCTTTCCATTTGGAAGGTAGTCGACAACGCCAGCCGGGCGGCGCACTCGTTGGCGAACAGCGTCATGGTGATGGACCAGTTGGCTCATGTCCGTGGCTTTACCACGCAAGTGGAAATGAGCACCCAGAACTATCGCCTGACAGGCGATGAAGCCAATTTGACAGAGCGTGACAAGGTTATCGAGGCGCGTGAACGGATGCTGGCGCAGCTTCGAACCCGCCTCAGCAGCAACCCCGCACAGCTCGAGCGTTTGCTGGCCTTGCACCAGGTTATCACCCAGCGGCTAGAGATCTCTCGTGAAGTGGAGAATAGGTATCGACAGCAAGGCGGAGCGGCGGCCAGCGCCTATGCCGCGCGCGCGCCGATACAGGCCACCCGCGTGTTGGTGTATCGCTTGCTGGACGAAATGGACCAGGACGAGCACCGCATGCTGGAGCGAAGGCAGGGCGATTATGAGCGTTCTCAGCAGTGGCAACTATGGTGGAACGGCCTGAGCGGCATCACCCTTTACCTGCTGCTGGGCGGCACGTATTTCATGGTGCGGCGGCAATGGCGGGCGCTCAGCGCCAGCCGGGAGGCATTGGCGTTCAGCGAGGAAAACCTGGCCGCCACCCTGCATTCGATTGGGGATGCGGTGATATCCGTCAATGCCGCGGGCCTGGTGACCCGTAGCAACCGGATCGCTGAATTCCTTACCGGTTGGCTTGCCGCCGAGGCTATCGGCCTGCCCTTGTTACAGGTATTGACCGTGCGGCGGGATGAAGACGATAGAGCCATAGATCTGTTTGCCTACGGCACCGGGATGCTGGCTCAGGCTCAGCACATGCCGGAATCCTGGCATGGGGAATTGGTGGCGCGCGATGGCCAGCAGCGCCCGATCAGCTACACCGTGGCGCCTATCATTGGCAGCGGAGGCCTGCTGAACGGAGTGGTGGTGGTATTCCGCGACACCACCGCCGAGCGGGATGTCCGACAGACCATTCTTGCGCAGAATGCCCTGCTGGCCGCGAGAGTGCAGGACCGATCCTTGCGCTTGCTGGAAAGCGAGGCGCATCGGCACGCCATCCTCTGCGCGGTGCCGGTGCTGATCGCCTATGTCAATGCGGAGCGCCTCTATGTGTATGTCAATGAACAGTATCGGCTACGCTTTGCGCCTGAGCGCGCGGACATCACCGGCTGCGCGGTGGAAGAGATTCTGGGCGCGGCGCGTTATGCCGTGGCCTGTCCAAACATTGACAAGGCACTGGCCGGCGAGCCGCTGAACTATGACTGGCAGCCTTTCCCGGGGGTTTGGCAGAACATCCGCTATGTGCCCAAGCGTAATGAACAGGAGGAGGTGATCGGTTATTACGTGCTGGGCATCGACGTCACCGAACGGAAGGCGGCGGAGGAGCATATCCAGGCGCTCAACGGCGAGCTGTCGCAGCAAGTGCGCGAGCTAGAGCATGTTTCGCGCGCCCTGCGTACGCTCAGCGCCGGAAATCGGGCCATGCTGCGGGCCAGGGATGAGCAGCAATTGCTGAACAGCAGCTGCCGGGCCATCGTCGAGGCCGGCGGCTATAGCACGGCGGTGATCTGGTATGGCGATGCCGATGCGCAAGAACTGCAGCCGATGGCTCAATGCGGTTTTGCCGGCGGGCTGACCGAACTGAAGGGCATTGTTTTGGGCAGGGCCGATGCCGCCGGCGGCATCAGCATCACGCCAACCGCGGTGCGTACCGGCAAGGTGCAGCTGGCGCGCGACATGCAGAGCGATAGCCGGTACGCGGTACTGCGGGCCTTGCTGTATGGGGCGGCATCCGGCCTGGCCTGCCCGTTGCAGGTGGATGGCCGCGTCATTGGCGCGCTGACCATTTACGACAGGCAGGCGGATACCTTCGATGACGACGAGATCGATTTGCTGATCGAAGCCAGCGCCGACCTGGCATTCGGCATCGGCTCCTTGCGGGCGCAGAAGGAACGTGAGCAGGCCCGCGTCGCCATGCAGCAAATGCTGCGCCATGATCAACTGACCGGCCTGCCCAATATGTTGCAGTTTGAAGAGGCATTGACGCTGGCGGTCGTGCACGCAAGCCAGGAGGGCCGCATGCTGGCCGTGCTGCAGTTCAATATCGAGCGCCTGGGGGAAATCAATGAGGTGCTCGGCTTTGCCCAGGGCGATCAGGTGTTGCGTGAATTTGGCGCGCGTCTGACGGAGTGCCTGCCGGCAGCCGCCCTGGCCGCGCGGGTGCGCGGTGACGAGTTCGCGGTCTTGCTTCCCGGCGCCGATGCACAGGAGGCATTGCTGCTGGTCACAGCGGTCGCCTGGACGATGGCCACGGCTTTCGAGGTGGCGGGGCTGACGCTGGATGTCACGGCAAGGGTAGGGATCGCGCTATTCCCACAGCACGGCGGCAATGTGCACGATTTGTTGCGCCACATGGGCAAGGCCGCGCAGCAGGCCAAGCAGCGCGGGATCGCTTATTACGTGTTTGAGCCGGGCAAGGGGGAGACGCAGGCCGAGCGGCTGATGCTGGCCAGAGAGCTGCGCCGTGCCATAGCGCAGGGCGAACTGCGGCTATACCTGCAGCCCAAGGTCAGCCTGGCCGATGGCCGGGTTTGTGGCGCCGAGGCCTTGGTGCGCTGGCAGCATCCGCAACATGGCTTGCTGGCGCCCAGTGCCTTCATTGATATCGCCGAGCGGTCCGGGCTAATCCATTCTTTGACCGAGTGGGTGATCACCGCTGCGCTGGAGCTATTGCAAGCCTGGCAGCGGCAGCAACTGATGCTGCCCATTGCTGTCAATCTGTCGGCACGTAATCTGCAGGATGAAACCTTGCCGGACAAGCTGCGGCTTTGGCAGGAGCAGCGTTCGATTCCCAGCGGCTTGCTGGAGCTGGAAATCACGGAAAGCTCGGTGATGTTGGACCCGGAGTTGGCGCTGGCCTTGCTGCACGAACTACGCCACGCCGGTGTCGCGCTGTATGTGGATGATTTTGGCACCGGCTATTCGTCGCTGAGCTATCTGCAAAAACTGCCGGTGGATTACATCAAGATTGATCAGTCCTTTGTGATGAATATGTCGCAGGACAAAGACTCCGCCATGATCGTGAAATCCACCATCGAGCTTGTCCACCACCTGGGGCGGCTGGTGGTCGCGGAGGGAGTGGAATCCGCTGCCGCCTGGCAGAGCCTGCGCGAACTGGGCTGCGACTATGCCCAGGGGTATTTCATTGCCGCGCCGATGCCGGCCGAGCAGTTCGCCGCCTGGAACACCGCTTTCGCGGCGCCATAGTGTCGGAAGGGCCGGGTACGGACAAAATGGCCTGGCTCCTGGAGGGAGGGTGGGCCAACTGCCGTATTGGGTCTGGCCATGTTGCGGCGCGCAATGCGGATTGCCTGAGAGCCTGTTCAAAGTCTCGCGAGCAAGGGCGAGACAAGGCGAAAACGAGCGAAAAAGCGGAATGTACTCGACATGAGCATTGCGCGGACGTTTTCAACGCCCTGGTCTAAAATCCTGCCACGCGCAGCAGATCGTAAACAGGTGCTGAGAACTTATAGGGGGAGGCATGCTGATCAGGCGTGGTTCAGTATTGCTATTGCTGCCGGCCTTGAGCCAGGCCGCCGAGGTGTTTGATGGATATGAGGCGTATTACCGCAGCTTGCCGAATCGCTTATTCCAGTCTCAAGGTGTCGAGCTGGAAGCTGTCAGCCTGAAGGGCGAGCAGGAGCCGCGATATGTTTGGCGGGGCGTGGCGGCGGGCCGTCGCCATCAGCTAGAGCTGAAAAGCGGCAAGATCACCCTGGATGGCCTGACATGGCAGGCCGGCTCTATCCAGGCCTTCCCTGGCGAAGCGCTCCACGCCGGGGATTTGGGCAGAGGCGCTGTGGCCTATTTCGCCGTCGGCTGGGCCTGCGTGGAGAATACGCCGGCATCGGCCTCTGGCACGGCGGTGAGGCATCAGTCGGTCTATCTGTTGCGCCTGGGCCTGTCCAAGACCCAGGGATGGAAACTACCCAGCCTGTTTGCGTCCTGTCAGGGCCTTAGCTTATTGAACGGCCAGGTGCGGTTCGACAAGCTTGAGTATCGCTATCAGCCTGGCAAGGCTGAACCGGACGGGGTGTTGTTCAATGAATATGCAATTGAGTCCGGCCGATTTGTGTCCTTGGCAGGAAAACGTTCTGCCTCCTTTGTGGAAGAGGGAAATGTGTATCGGTTTTTGTTTGATTGATCGCTGTGGATGAGCAAGCGCCAATCAGTCACGCGTCAGGTTTTCTATCACACCGATGCGCGCCGGCCCCAGCCAAGGCGCGCCTGGTCGCTCCAGTTGCATGATCTTCATTGCTAGTTCCAGCAAGCGCTGGCCATAGCGCAGGATTGGCCATGGGGGCTGCTGTGGTTTTGCCAAGCAATGACCCGCTAATAGCGGCCCGATCCTGCGTTGCGCCTCCTTGTCCTGCTACGGCTACTGTAGCTTCGCAGAAACTTCGTTTTAGCTGCGCTGATGGGAGAGGGAGGCTGTACGCACAATCGTCCGGGAGGGCGATATCACTTCCACGGTGCTTGGGTTTCGGTTTTAGCGTCCCGATGACCGCATTCTCTTCACAGATGGTTTCTCAGAAAATTGCATCTAATCTAGATGTTCTATATTCGTAATAAAATAATCAATAGAATTTGACTTGACATTGTCATGTCGAGTGCTAGGATTTTTGTATGGCGGAATTTGCTTTATTTCATGGCTGGAGATTTGCAGAATATTTCAGTCATGCAAATACAAATTTTGCTAGAAAACCAGTCTTTCATTCACGTGTTTTATTTGTACAGCAAGTCCCGTAAAGCTGGCACGGCTTATATTGATTTTATCGTCTTTTCGCTGCACCGCCCTTTATCAAAATGCATGATCATGCGAGGTGTGTATGCCTGAAAACAATGTGGTTCAAACGCCGGCTCCGCCCTATCCGGAATATTCGGATAAAGTACTGGAACAGCCGGCTGATTATGGTGTGCTGAAGCAGCTGGAAGGCACATGGGTTAACTACAATCCGGACAAGACGAATCTGGGCTGGGGCTTGCATACCACCTGTATGCCGTCGCCGGGGACGAATTCTGAAACCATTTTCGGCATATTCCACTTCCTCTGTGAAAACTATACCGAAGAACTCACGTTTTCCCTGGTTGATGGCGGGGTGCGGAATCGGGGCGGCACCAACGAGCAGTTCGCGGGCGCGGTGAAATACAATCAAAGCATACAACGGGTCAGTGACGGCGTGGGCATTCACGAAGAAGATGGCATGTATTTGTGGATGAATCCGATGTACAACCATGCGGCTACCGAGGAGTCCGTTATTTCAGATAACGGCTTCCCTGGGATTGCCATTGGCGCCGGCGCCAACGGGCCAAATTACGTGCCTCCATACTCCATTGCGCGTAGCGGGACCATACCCCATGGCAGCGCGATGATGATCACCGGCGGATTTCAGGCGGACATTCCCGGCAAACCGGAATATCCCACCGGCACCGACTGTTGGACTCAGCCTTTTACCAACTCGTGGCCAACGACTCCGCAGCCGCAAGACAATAATACGGTGCCGGCTGCCGTTGCTGCCAACCCCGTGCCCTTGGCTGGGTCTCCGCTCGCCATTTCACCCAGCATGGGTGCGGCCGCACTGCTGTCGGTTCAGGAGGGGACGCCGGCCGCGCCGCTTAATCTGGATGAACCCGCGCCGGCTTGGGCGTTTGACAAGTCATTGCCGGCCACCCAGCCGGACAGCAATCTGACTTATTTCCAACGGATTGTCGCTGACCCAAACTACCCGTATTCCGTGCGTCCGGATTTGCGGCTGCGTGATGTGATCAAAGACCAGCGCATCAAAAAATACACGTTGATTCAGCTCAGCAGCAAACACAATGGCGGGCCGCAAGGCGGGATTCTAAATACCCCCTTTGTGAGCACCTTTGCCAATGTTACCGAGATGAATCTGAACTTATGGATACAGACGGTGATAGACAGCGACGGCTGTGAGGTGTTGCAGCTTCAATATGAACAAGTGCTGTTTTTTGAGTTCATGTTCGGCTCCAACGGCCAGGTGACGCGTTGTCCGCATATCCAAGTCAATACTTTGAGAAAGAAGTCGACTGGTAGGTCGCATGTAAACTACTAGGACTCTTTTGACAAAAGCACCGCTTCACAGCGTTGAAGCGGTGTTTCTTATTGCGATGCGGGATTAGCGGCCTAACCGTCTATTCTCTCCGACAAGCGCAGCTGGCGGACGGTGGCCAGCTTGAGCAACTCCGTGTGGGTGAGCGGCGTCTTGCCGGGTGGAGCAATCAGCTCTGAGCCTGGAGACGCTGCTGTTCAAGCCACTCAGCGCTGCCGCGCGCCTGGCTTCTTGATGCGGCGGAACGCCTCGTCCAGCTCGCCTTGGCTAGTCACAATACCGGCTCCGCCTCATCCGCCAGCCACGCCCCAGCGGCTTGCCCGGCGCCTTCTGCAAATCCTTCAGCTCCAGCATCATGGCCGCAGCTACGGATGTCAGGCGGCTCTGGTAAAATGATCAGGCTTTAAGAGTTGTATAGGAAGCCCATGACAATGAAGAAGCATAAGAGCGCTGCGCGCTTGCCGAGCGGGCTCTATTTTTAGAACTTAATAGGATGACTGGAGATAAAATGCATTTTTGCCGTGTGTTTATTGTTACGCTTTTGGCTGGTATGGCTGGATGCGCGACCACGCCAAATTATAAAGGAATGAGCTTGGATAGCTTTGTCAATAAAATAGAGGGCAGGGAAGCATGGGCGCCAGGCATATTCTCGGCTTCTCGTGTGAAAAAGCAAACCAGCATCTCTCCCGACGCGGCGGCAAAGTCTTTCCTTGATTGGTGCGGCGCTAATGGCTTGCATGGCCAGGATGGTTTTGAGAAAGATATTCGGGTGTTGGGGAAAAAATCGATAAACGCTATGACTTGTGCTGGCATGGACGGGAAGCCTGTTGCCGGATTCGCCGCTTTTGAGGGTGGGACTTTGGCATTTTATATGCCTCGCGATATGTCGGAGCTGCACAAGCTTGCACAAGATCAACTCGGGAAGAGCAACTGATATTGTCGTGAGAGCGTGCAATTAATCTTTGCCTGATTAAAGCATGATGCCCGGAATATAAGGGGGAGCCTCCATGCCGATGCTCATCATCGCTCGATAGTCATCTGCGCTGCGAATTTCATGCATTGGATTGAGGCCGGTTTGAGACATGTGCTGCTGCAGCCAGCTCGGACTCGCTTCAAAACCCGCGGCGTCAATCAAGACCAGCGATGCGACGAGGTGGGGCATGGTGGCTGCCAAATGGGCGGCGATGGTCCCGCCCATGGAATTGCCTATCAGACGAACGCGCCTGACATTCAGCGTGGCAAACCACTCCTTGAGTCTTTCCGCCTGGGCCTGGATGCGGTAGTCCAAATTCAGGTCTCGCCATGCCCGGGCAGGTCTGGAATCAACAATGGAAATGGCTTGCCCAAATGCTTGGCAAAGCGCGCCCATGAACTTTTATCCGCGGCGGCGCCATGCAGCAGCACGGCATCTTCTGTGCCGCGGCCAGCTTGCTTGGTCAGATAGTGAATGCGGCCGAAAGAGAGCGGGGTCGATTCGCCAGCCAGTCCAGCGCGCCTGCACTCGGATGCGAGGCCTTTGCCTATTCACCTTGTCTCGCCCTGGCTCGCGAGACTTGGAACAGGCTCTTAAACCCGCTAACAAAACCCCTGATCCCGCGTTGCGCCTGCTTGTCGTACGACTGGTACTGCCTGCGTCGGCGCGCCTTGGCTCAGCTTCTCTGCGAGGTTTTGTTAGCGGCTCTTAGTGAAAGAGGCGCTGGTCCAGCACAATCCACGCCAGCTGGTTTGCCATCTAGGTGCGTGATATCCGGGTTCCACTGGCCCCCAAACCACGCCTACCGGTCCATGAGTGATTTCACCAATAAGTATAAATGCATATTCATTTGTCTTTTAATATCTCTTATATAAATTTAGATGATGACGGCATTTCGCCGCCGAACAAGCCACGGGCGTCAACCTAAGCGCGCATGCCGAGTGACGCGCCGGAAACCGCTTGACCATGCAAAGGAGTGTCGCAATGAAGCAAGTCCCCACGCGCGGCGACAAGTCGCTGATCTTGAGCGACAAGCAAGGCTTTGACCGGCGCTGGTTTGCGCCGGAGCTGCAAGCGGTTTACGTGCCGGCTCGCTATGAGCAGGTGGAAGAATATGTTGGCGCCGCGCTGAGCGAATTCGGCCGCAATGTGAAAATCGCTTCCGGCCGCCACTGTTACGAGAACTTTGTCTACAACGACAGCACCCGCGCCATCATCGACATGTCCGCGCTCAATCAGGTGGGTTTCGATGCGGAGCGCAATGCCTATTTTGTCGATGCCGGTTGCGAGAACTGGGGCGTGTACCGCGCCTTGCTCAATGGCTACGGCAAAACCCTGCCGGCCGGCTCCTGCTATTCGGTGGGGGCGGGCGGCCATATCACCGGCGGCGGTTATGGCCTGCTGTCGCGCCTGCATGGTTTGACGGTTGACCATCTCTCCGGCGTAGACATCGTCACCAGGGACGCGGCGCTGGGCCAGGTGAAACTGCGCCATGTTTCCGAACAAAGCAGCGATCAAGCGGAGCGCGATTTGTTCTGGGCCTTGCGCGGCGCCGGCTGCGGCAATTTCGGCGTGATCGTGCGTTATTATTTTGCCAAGCTGCCCAATGCGCCGGCCTATGCCACGCAATGGTCTTTTGCCTGGGACTGGAAGAATATCAATCAACAAGTCTTTGGCGATTTGCTGGATCTGTATGCGGAAATCTGCGAGAGCATGCCCAATACCGATTTCAGCCTGCTGAAACTCAATCATGTTTCCAATGGGCAGATCGGCCTGCTGGTGCAATTCGCGTCCTTGCCAAGCATGGACTTTCACCTGCATTGCCAGCAGGTGGAGACGCGGGTGCAGTATTGGCAAAATCGCTTAGTCGCCATCGCGCCAGCCGTCGTCGCGCCGCAGCCCATGGGCGGCCACCCGGGCTGGATGCAAACCACGCACAGCCACTTAAGCCCACAGCACTTAACCTATCTGGAGGCGCTGCAAACGGTAAACGGCTCCGGCCCCAACCAGTTTGGCAAATACAAATCAGCCTATATGAACAAGGCATTTCCGTCTTGCCAAAAGGATCAGATTTACAGCTGGCTGCACCAGCAGCCGGAAGGGCTGAGTGCCGATGCGTTGAAGCAAAGCCTGCTGCAGGTGGACAGTTACGGCGGCGTGATCAACGAATACGCCAGCACGGCCACGCCAGTGCCGCAGCGCGGCTCCACCATGAAGCTGCAGTATCAAACCTATTGGAACAACGACTCCCTGCCTGGGAAGCGCCATGGCGAAAATGGCGGGGAACAGGCCCAGGCGCACCTGGGCTGGATCAATGGCTTCTACCAGTCGGTGTATGCCGATTACGGCGGCACGCCCAACCCGAAAAACGACAAGGACGGCGTAGTGGACGGCTGCTATTACAACTACCCCGATTGCGATTTGGGCTCTCACGAAAACGGCAAGATCGATCAGGCCATGGAACTGTATTTCCAGGAAAACTACCGCCGCGCGCCGCGCAATCTGGTGCAGGTGAAGCAGCGGTGGGACCCGCAAAACTATTTCCATCATGCGCAATCTATACCCGTCAAATAAGGGGCGGTACTCGGCCGCTATTAAGCATATGAAGCCCATCGGGCGGCCGGGCGCCACGCCGATTTGCGTGTCGTCTTGGGGCGGCGCGGAGGGGCATAGGGTGCGCTACCCGGCATGAGCCATCCGGCGAAACCCAGCTCACCGCCGGGCATCGCACCGCCCAGCGATACCCGGCCAATCGACACTTCGCATGGGGCGGCGTGACGCGAGGCGGGCGGGACAGCGGGCGCGTCCGGGCTGCTGAGCGAGAGTAGCGCCTGAGGCCCGCCAGAGGCTCCATGAACTAGACCAGGCTGTTGATGCGGCTTAAGCCCTGACTCAGGCGCTGTTGCGCCGGCTCCAGCAGCGCTGCGGCTTCCTCGCTGTTCAACAGCAAGGGCTCGTCGCGGCGTTGCAGCAGGGTCAGGATGGCCTGCAGGCCGAGATGGGCGGCGCGGATGTCGATCAAGCCTTGCATCAGGCGGGCGTCCATCTCTTCGCATTGCCGGGCCAGTTGGCGGCCAAGCTGGGGCAATGCGGTTGGGTCCTGAGCGTTGCACAGTTTTTGGTTCAAGCGTCTTAATTGCTCCATGGCGGGCAAGTCAGTACTCATCGTGGCATTCCTTTGTTTTTACCCATTTGGAAAGCCCTGCAAGGGGCGTAGTTCTTTGGGTTCCACATTAGAAGTTGATGGCGGTTTTTAGGCCGACAACCCAAGCGTCGGAAGTTTGGGCAATGCCGCCGGGACGCCCCCAATACTGGATCAAGGGCTGCAACTCCAGCCATGGGGTTGCTTTGAAGCGGTAATACAATTCGGCATTCACGGAAGACTCCGGCAGCGGCGCATAACGTGGATCGCTATGGTCCTCGACGCCGCCTTGCTGATTCAGGAAGTTCTGGCTGCGGCGAAAATTGGCGCTGCCTTGCATTTTGGCGACGCCCAGCGCCAGCCAGTCGTTTGGCCGGGCGTCAAACAGGCCGCGATAGCGCAAGGCCAGCGAGGTGGAATAGCGCGACTTATTGCTGCGCTGGTCCGCCAAACCCAGGCTCCAGGCCAGGCTCAAACCCCGGTTGGCGTTATCGGCGTGGCGGTTCAGTTGCTGGTTGAAGCCGGTATATAGGAACCAAGTGTCGCGGTAGTGGCGATAACCCCCGGGGTCCAGCGCGCCGGGGCCGCCGGACTGGCCGAGATAGAGATCGGCTTGCTTGGCATTGGTGTACAGCAGGCCCAGGCTGTAAATGCCGGGCAGGCCGAAGCGGCGGGTGCGCCACTCGGCTTCCAATGGCAGCAGCAAGCCCCGGCTGCCGTCGGTGGACACGCTCCAGGCGTGGCCGCGCGTCGGCGCTTGCGAGTTTTGCTCCAGCACGCCGGCCAAGAGGGTCAGTTCCGGCGTGAGCCGATACTGCACGGTGCTGCCCCAGTAATGCACGTTCCAGTTATACCAAGTGCCGGAATCCGCCGACTTGCCGCCGCACAGGCTGAGCATCTGGAAGTCGCAGGGAATGATCTGATCGAAGTCCTGCACCTTGTTCATCAAGCCTATCCGCCACTGCAAGCGGCCGTCGAGCCAGCTGTTCCGGAAATTCAGCCAACCCAGCCGGGTAATGGACTGGCCGCCCCAGCTTTCCTGCGCCAGATCGTTGAAGCCGACGCGGAGGTCTTGCAGCCGCGAACTGGTCAGGTTGTTGTCATGGTTGCGGTTGACGATATTGCCCTCGATCGCGGCATTGGGCATGCCGGTCAGCGCCGCCAGGCTTTGGCTGAAAGTCAGCGAAAACTGGTCGATGTATTCGGCTTTCTTGTCCGTGTTGTAACCGCCTTTGGCGTTGTAGGCGGTTTGGATGACATGGGCCAGCTGGTATTCGAAGCCATGGGCTTGCAAGGCCTGGCGCAGCCCGAGGCGGCTGCTGAACAGATCGCCGGCCGGCGCTTCGAAACCCAGCACTGCGCCGTTCCAGCGGCTATTTTCCGCGAGGGCAGCGGTGTACAGCAAAGCGCCAAAGATCAGACTCAAAATCCGTGGCGAAGACCACATGGCAGTGAAAAAAGCGAAGCGCATGATTCTCTCCCAATGATTCCGGCGGCTGCCCAGGCGCGGGCAAGGCCCGCCCCTGGCCTATGGCAGCGCCCTTGGTGCTTCGGCCTGCCGTCGGCAGGCCGCGACTGTTCCCGTTTCTGCGATTAGCCGGCCGGCTTCAGCGTCTGTCCCCGGCTGCGGATCACGTCGCGGTACCAGTAAAAGCTGTCCTTGCGCCGCCGCTCCAGGCTGCCTTGGCCCTGATCATCGCGGTCGACATGGATGAAACCGTAGCGCTTGGACATCTCCGCCTTGGAAGCGCTGACCAGATCGATGGGCCCCCAACTGGTGTAGCCGAGGAGGGGCACGCCATCGTCCAGCGCTTCGGCTACCTGCAGCAGATGATCGTTGAGGTACTGGATGCGGTAGGGATCGTGGACGCGGCCGTCCGCCGTGACTTCGTCGCGCGCGCCCAGGCCGTTCTCCACGATGAACAGCGGTTTCTGGTAGCGGTCGTACAGCAGGTTGAGCAGATAGCGCAGGCCCTGCGGGTCGATCTGCCAGCCCCAGTCGGAACTGGGCAGGTGAGGATTGGGCACCATGCCCAGCACGCCGCCGGCCTGTGCCGCCAAGGCCGGGGCGGCCGAGGCGCAGCCGGACATGTAATAGCTGAAGGAAATGAAGTCCACCGTGGCGAGCAGGTCTTCATGGTCAGAGGCGCGGATGTCCAGCGCGATGCCCTCGTCGCGGAAGAAGCGCCGCATATAGGCCGGGTAAGCGCCGCGCGCCTGCACATCGCCAAAAAACAGCCAGCCGCGGTTTTGTTTCTGGCTGGCCAATTGGTCATCCGGCCGGCAACTGAGCGGATAAACGATGTCGCCCAGCAGCATATTGCCGATCCGGGCATCCGGCACCAGTTCATGGCAGGCTTTCACCGCGCGCGCGCTGGCCACCAATTGATGATGGATGGCTTGGTAAATGGCTTGCTTGCCGCTATCCGGCGGCAAGCCGACGCCGGTGAACGGCGCGTGCAGCGCCATATTGATTTCATTGAAGGTCAGCCAGTATTTGACCTGGTCGCGATAGCGGGCGAACACCGTGCGCGCGTAATGCTCGAAAAAGGCGATGGTCCGGCGGCTGCCCCAGCCGCCGTGGCGCTGGGTCAGCGCATAAGGCATTTCATAATGCGATAGCGTGACCAGCGGCTGAATGCCGTGCTTGGCCATCTCGCCGAACAGGCGATCATAAAACGCCAGCCCGGCCTCGTTGGGCGCGTGCTCATCGCCTTGGGGGAAGATGCGGCTCCAAGCGATGGATACCCGCAGGCAGCCAAAGCCCATCTCCGCGAACAGGGCGATATCCTCCGGATAGCGATGATAAAAGTCTATCGCCTGATCCTTGAGGCTGCTGTCGCCGGCAGCGCGCTTGACGATGGGGCCAAAAATCCCCTGCGGCTGCAGGTCCGATGTGGACAAGCCCTTGCCGTCGGCCAGATAAGCGCCTTCGGCCTGATTGGCGGCCAAGGCGCCGCCCCAAAGAAAATCAGCGGGAAACAAGGTCATCTCTACTCTCCTGATGCGATGGTTAAGGACTGACGGCCAGCAGCGGCGCCAACTCCGCCACCGTGTCCGAGGGAATGGGCCGCGCTTGGGCGCCGCCGGGATTGCAGATCAGCACAAGGCAGGTGGTATCGAAGCCGGCCCCGGCCATGGCGGCGTGGTCGAACTCCAGCAGCACATCGCCGGCCGCGATCAAGTCGCCGCTTTGCACCTGCGCGCGGAAGTGGCTGCCATCGAGCTTGGCGGTATGGATGCCGACATGGATCAGCATTTCAGTGCCATCGTCGGCGACGAGGACCAGGACGTGGCCAGAGGGGGACAGGGATTCGACCCGACCGGCGAACGGCGCCACCACCCGGCCGCTTAGCGGCAGAATGGCCACGCCCTGGCCCAAGATGCCGCTGGCGAAGGCCGGGTCCGCCACGCTGCCGAGCGGCCGCACCTGGCCGTGAATCGGGGACAGCACTTGATAGGGCGCTGTGTCCGCGGCGGCGGCCTCATCCGCTGCCGCGGCGGCAACGGCGGCTTTGGGCAGGCCAAACAGGAAGGTGAGCAGCGCGGCTAGGCCCGCCGCCAGCAGGCTGCCGGCAATCGCACCCCAGACGGAGAAATCGACACCAGTGGGAGGAATCACCTGGGAAAAGGTGAAAACGCTGGGCAGATTGGGCGAATAGACGCTGCTGCGCGCGTAACCCAGCATCAAGCCGCCCAAGGCGCCGCTGATGCAGCCAAACAGGAAGGGCCGCTTGGCCGGCAAGGTCACCCCGTAGATGGCGGGTTCGGTAATGCCGAACAGCCCCGAGGTGGCCGCCGAACCGGCCAAGGACTTCATGCGCGCATCGCGGGTGCGCAGGAAAACCCCCAGCGTAGCGCCCACTTGCCCCATCACCGCTGGCAGCAAGAGCGCGCCCATGGTGTCATAGCCCAGCAGGCTCAAGTTGTTGTACATCAGCGGCACCAGGCCCCAGTGCAGGCCAAAGATCACCAACACCTGCCACAAGCCGCCCAGCGCCGCGCCGGCCAACATCGGCGCCAGGCCGTAGAGGGTTTGAAACCCCTCCGCCAGCAAGCGGCCCAGCCAGGTGGCGACCGGGCCGATCAGCAGGAAAGTCATGGGCGCGATCAGGCACAAGCACAGCAGCGGGGTCAGGAAATTCTTGACCGCCGCGGGCAGGAGGCGGTTGCAGCGGCGCTCAAGATGGCTGCTGACCCAGGCGGCAAGAATGATGGGAATCACCGACGAACTGTAATTGATGAACACGATGGGAATGCCGATAAAATCCAGCGGCAAGGCGCCGGCCTGCTGCGCGGCATTGAACGCGCCGATGGACAGCGGATGAGTGAGCGCGCCGCCCAGGGCCATCGCGGTGAAAGGGTTGCCGCCAAATTTCTTGCCGGCGGTATAAGCCAAGGCCAAGGGGAAGAAAAAAAACAAGGCATCGCTGGCCACGAACAACAATAAATAAGTGCCGCTGGTTTCGCTGATCCATTCATTCACCAGCGCCAGCGACAGCAAGCCTTTCAGGATGCCGGAAGCGGCCAGGATGCCCAAGGTGGGCGTGAAAATGGCGGACACCACATCAATGAAACGGCTGAGCGCGCCTTCCTTCACCGCGGTGCCGGCCGGCGGAATCTCGTCATCCAGCCCGGTGACTTGGCAGATGGCTTGATAGACCTCGGCGACACGGTTGCCGATCACCACCTGGAATTGTCCGCCGCTTTCCTGAGCCATGAGCACATCGGGCAGGCGGTTCAGGGTTTTGGCGTCCACCCGCCCGGAATCGCGCAACTTGAAGCGCAGACGGGTGGCGCAATGCACCAGGCTCAGAATATTGTCCTTGCCGCCAACCCCGGTGACGATTTGCTTGGCGAGTGTGTCCATTGCTTCCCTCCATGTGGCGAGCGAACGCTCAAAAAAAAACCTGGCCGCGCCACCCGCAATGGGGAGGCGTGGCCAGGTTTTGCCTGTTCTAGACAGTAACAATCCTGATGATGCTTCGGCTGCTCAAGCCAGCCGGCGAGTAAAGCTCTGCTTTATAAACGGCTGATGTGGATGGCGAGGAACATCAGCTCGTCCGGTTCCAGCGCCCTCTGGTACTGCTCCCAAATAAAGCCGCCAACACACTCCGCGTTGAGCCATGCCCGCGGATAACTGGCTTTCACCGCCGCGTGCAGGCTGGGGTCTCCCGCTTGTAGCTGCTGTTGCGACAACACGCGCTGCGCAAAAAATTTCAGGTGGGCGATGAAGCGGTGGTAGTTCAGCGCCTGCTCGTCCAGCTCCAGCCCTTGCTGGTCTTTGACGATGCGCAGAATCTGCCGCATCAGCTGGTTAATGGCCTGCATTTCCGAAGCCTCGCTGTTCAATTGCGCATTCGCCAAATGCCAGGCGATGAAGCCCGCCTCATCCTCCGGCAGGCTCAGTCCCAGTTGTTGCTCGATCAGCGCCAGCGCTTGCAAGCCAAGGGCGAATTCCGTCGGGTAGAGCCTGCGCATCTCCCATTGCAGCGCATTGTGCAGGGCAATGCCCTGGCGCTGGCGTTCAATCGCGAAATGGCAATGATCCAGCAAGGCCAGGTAGACCTCGTCGGGCAATCGGCCCAATTGTTTCTTCGCCAGTTTGAGGATGTCGTTGCAGACCGCCATCTCCTCGGCGGGAATGCCGCTCAAGACCTCGCTCAAGCGAGACATCAGCTCGTGGTTTTGCAAGGCGAAGATTTTTTCGACCAGCGCCGGATCCAGCGCGTCTCCCGGCCGTTTTTGAAACCCCACGCCGCGGCCCATGGCCACCAGTTCCTGATGCTGTTCGGTCAATACGAGGGCCGCATTGTTATTCAAGATTTTGCTGATTTTCATATCGCGTATCCAGAAAGCAAAAAACCTGACGGCTGGGCTGAAGCCAAGTCATCAGGTTTTGCCTGCCTGCGCAGTAACAATCCTTGAGCACAAACATCTGGTTTGACGACGCGGGAGTCAAGCCGCGGCGTTGACCCAGGGAGCCGTCAACGCATAAAAGCACAGGGCGATGAAAAAAACAACTTAATTTATTAAAAATAAGACGTTTCGATGCCGGCGGATACGGCGGCCAAGCAGGGTGGGCAGCCGGGCGATTTTGCTGCAGTGGCGAAAGCGTGGTGAAGCGTCATCCGGCGTTGGAAATCTGTTTGGCGAGGCGCGGGCAGGCGGGTGACAAGGTGGCAAGACCGGAGACCTTTCTGATGCGGCCGCTGGTGAAGGCTCCCTGCCACGGCCTGTCCAGGAGTGGAGGCATGTGTGGCTCCAGAGGGCCGCGATTTTTTGGACTTGAGCTATCTGGGGAATGGCTTGCCAATCTTGCGCGGCATATTAGGCATAGCGCGAGGCACAGAGGGCTGAGATGGGGGCGAGACGCCAAGAAGGGGGCTTTCTGATGGAAGCGCTTGGCTAGATGGCCATGGATTTGATATTAGTCGTGTGACATTGCTAGTTGAATGGCATATGATTTTGGTTTGATATGTTTTTGCAAAACTGCCGAGGACTCCATGCACCAGGATTTCAGGTCTTACTTCCATTTCTCAGGTCGTTCACTGCTAGACAAGTCGATCAACTGTCTGGACTGCCCACGCTTCTGTAGGCAATCGTGCCCGATGATTTGAGCATAGGAGGATGTCTATGAGCACACAGCGTTTCACGCCTGAATTCAAAGAAGAAACTGTCAAACAGGTAACTGAGCGTGATTACTCTGTTGCTGAAGTTTCCGTCTGATTTGGGGTTTCCAGCCACAGCCTGCCTTGTGCAGGCGAAGATTGGAAGAGTCTAAAAAGCTAAGCGGAATATTGCCATGGGGTTCGGGGATTTATCTGTGTACATTACTCACTCATAAAACGCACGTGGTAGTTCGCGCGGCTACGGCACAATTTTAATATTATTAAAAGCGTGGGTACACGTTATAGCAATAATGTTCCGCTGTGGTGTTGGCTAACAAGGAGGTATGCCTAGTCTGGGTGCTGAGAAGTGAGAGATGGATTTCGAATCTGATTAGATTGTGAGTAGGCAAAGGTTGCTGCAATCTGTACATTCAGACTGGCTAGGACCTCGGCGGCGAAATGATTAACGTTTTCCCCGTCATCATTATGGTGCGGCATGAAGCAGTGATGGTAGACCAGCCGAATCGTGGAAGTAATGTCTTTAGTAGAGCCATCCACGATATCTATGTAATTTAATAAATGGATGTTATGTGATGAATGGATTTGATTGGGTGCCATTTTTCAAAGAGATGGCCAAGAAATTACTTTCCTATGAAAATAATCAGGGTTATCTTGTCAGTATTTTAGAAGGTGCTGGAGTTGAAGGTTTGCGCGACAAGATTAGAAAAGAGGACAAAAAAGGGACGCGACTAAAGGAAATTGACCCATTTACATTTACGTCATTGATTGTAAAGCACGGTAATGAAAGGCGTCGGGAGATATTGTCAGAGGTTAAGGGGAAGTTAAATATTTCAGCGGGGGTGCCAAAAGACTTCTCAGGGGTGCCAAATGTGATTCCATTGAAGGCATGGTTGTTTTCTTATAAATATTCTCGTGGACGTAATGATATTGCATTGCTATGGGATTTTTATAAGCAGATATTGTCTGGAAAAGAAATTGAGGATAGTCTTTATCAAAGGGTTTTGAATATAAAAAATGTTGGCGAGGCAAAAATTACGCAAGCTATGTTTCGCGCAAGTCCTACCAGATATTTTCCGGTAGACAGACAAACGAGAAAATATTTGGCTGACCTGAAGCTGTCTAGTGAATTTTCAGATTTCAATGAATATTTAGTAATGTGCAAAAGTGTTCTGAGTCTAATTGGTCTCCCTTTGTATGAGCAGTCTCATTTGGCATGGGTTGCAAATCACGAGTTTGACAATGACGACTCTTATCAGAAAAAATCATTTGAATTGGCTTCTGATGGTGATGTGGCAGATTTTGAGGAGCCAGATGGTGCTATGCCTGTTCCAGGTATGATGTTAAAACAATTGTCTCGTTGTTATCGGCGAGATGCCAAGGTTGCGGCAAAAGCGTTGAAAAAATCAAAATTCAAATGTGAAATTGATCCGGGGCACATCACGTTTACATCTGGTAAAAGTAAGCAGCCATATGTTGAAGCACACCATATTGTTCCATTTGGAAAGCAGGGTCAGTTCAGTATTTCACTTGATGTCACAGCCAACGTAGTTGCATTATGTCCAAGCTGTCATAAGTTTCTTCATCATGGGGTTTTTGATGAGAAAAAACCATTCTTGAGAAAATTGCTTACAGAAAGAGCATCCTTGTTGAAGGAAAAGGGGATTCTTGTTACTCAGAGCGAGCTGTTTGACTTTTACACTGGGGAATTGCTGGATGATGTCGACTAAACGTTTGTTAATGTAATGGATACCCCTTCTGCGGACATATAGTTGAATTCAGCAAAAACTGGTTGGCCAAGGAATGTTGAGGCGATTCAGATTTAATGAAATTTCCCAGGCGGATCTTGCTGCCTTGGATAGTCATTTCGGTAAGGTGTCTGAAATTGCACGTCTTCGTAAACTAGTCGAACCAACTTAGAATCATACAATGGTTTGTTGCTAGGGCCAGTGCCAACCATGGAGGCATAGAGTGAAGATTGATTAGAAATGGTGCACGACCTACGACGAAGCGAAGGACGATTCACTAGCCGCCGGTGCTATCGTGGTTGTTGCTTTGCAACTGGGCCGCAAGGCTGTTTATCGAGTGGGGCAAAGCTAGACCCCCCTCGTTTCCTGGCCCGCATTAGCCGTACATCAAGGGAACCAAATAATTCAGGGATGATTTATGTCTACCAATAAGCATGCTGCCCATCTACCGAGTGCGAGCGATCAGGATGCAGTCCTGGCGACTTTGCCGCCGATGGCCAACTTGATTGTTGATCGTGCTATAGAAAACATGACCCGCAAGCTGGTGGCAGGTTATCGCAATAAGCGCAATGCTAAACCCAATGCCAATCAAGTCGATTTTGGCGCCGAGGCTAAAGAAGCATTAAAGGCCAGCTCGGCCCAGTCCGCCATGCAGGTTGCAAATCGAGGTCAAGCATGGAAGGAGATGATCCAAAAGAGTTTAACGCATGGCATTTCATCTCTGGCAACCATTAGTTTTGACGGTCAGTTTACGATACGAGACGGTCAACGACCGGATGACTTCAAGGACAAGATGCCCAATACCCCTGGCGTCTATGTCGTGTTCGATCACAACGATAAGCCCGTGTATGTGGGCGATAGCGACAACATGCAGGCACGTTGGAACGCCGGCCACTTCAACGAATACAAGCAGGGGCAGCGGCCTGACGCTGAGCGTTACAAACTGGCTGATGAGATGGAGGTTGGCTGCACCGTCAAATTCATCGTCATGGACTCCAAAGAGACGGCTGCCGCATTGGAAGCTCATCTGATCAAGGAAAACTTCGCTCAGTTCGAGGGGGTGCGTAAGACCGATAAGAATCTTTCCCCCGACGAAGCCGCCATGCGAGATCAAGCATTGGACGATGGCAAGCTTAAAAACAAAAAGGATGAGCTGGCAAAGGAGCAGGGTTCCCGTAGCAACCAAGAGGCCAAGAAGATGAAGGACGCTTCGGGTGCGACCTCCACTCTCGTGGCCGGTGCGGCCGGAGAGGCCTTCAAGAACGTTGGTTATGACATCTTCGAGCGACTGACCACCACGGCAATCAAGGCTATCAAGGATGAACTGGTGGACGCGCTGCGTGGCGGCGTTGACAGGATCAAGGTGCGCGTGGACCGCATGCTCAAGAAGATTTTCACCGTGTTGCGCAATGTGCTGGAAAACCCACTGCAACTGTTGCGCGGGATTGTTGAGTTCATCGTCAATGCGCTGTCTAAGACCATCAGCCAGATCTACAACCTGGCGCGCAATATCTTCGATCTAGCCAATAATGGCTGGCAGCTCTACAAAGGTGCGCAGACGATATCCCGTGAGGAGCTTGTCCGTAAAGTCAGTGAAACTGTCATTGTCAGCGGCTCATTAGTGATCTGGGATTCACTCGATTTGATATTGGAAAAGTGGCTGGTGGCGCAGACAGGAGGAGCCTTGGCGCCATTCTCGCCTTATATCTCGGCCGCAGTCACGGCCATTGGCTTTGGCATTTCCACTCACGCCCTGCAGGGCTTTGTCACTCGGATCATCGATGCGGTCATTGCTTTCAAATGCGGCTATGTGGAGCAGCTGGAGACCGAGCGGGCTGCATGCGAACAGCTCATCGTCGTGGCCGAAAACGAACTTACGATGATTGGCGATCTGGGCGAGTATATTGGGTCAGAGTTGAAAGTCTTCGCGCAAATGGAAGCCTATACCCGCTCGTTATCGATCCATGAGCCCATCCAGCCGATAGCCCCCATCTCCTTGCATATGGACCGCTCCTGATGCGAGAAAGCACTCTTATGAACATACATACCAAGCCAGACCATTCTCCAGTTTTATCGTCACGCGCGAGCGGCACTTTGACCGTGGTAAACCGCCAAGACATCATGGACTTCACGCGCGACCTAGAAGACGCCGTGCGAGACATAGGAATGGCAGCAAAGCAGAGCTCAGACGTCAAAGAAAAGGTTGGCGCACTGATGATTAGTTTGGAGGGCCGGAGCTGGTGGGGCCAAGTGACCTCGGGGTTGTCGGGGGGAACGGACAAGGAGTTGGCCATTCTGGTACAGGGATTGGGCGCTAGTCTCGCCATCACCCAGAAGGTGGTGCAGGTTGTGCTCAAGGTCATGACCCAGAAAAACCAAGTCCTTCATGCATTCAATGAAGCGCTGGTCAAAAAGATTGCAATGGTGACCGCAGACACCCGCACACTTGATAGTAATCAGAAAGTGGTGGTCAAAGACTTTCTTACCCAGCTGCAAAAGCAGGTGTTCGACCAGATCCAACAGCAAGAAATGGTTGATAGCCTTGAGCTGCGCATGATCGACTGCGAAGCATGGCGTGAGGAAAAGGAATGTAATGATCAGTTGGTGAGCACACAGTTGGCCATGCAGGGCGAGAGCCAGAAAGTGGCAACCGAGCGTATCCAGAAAATGGAAGGCTCCGCGAAAGCCCACGCTGATCGGACAGATCAGCTCGCGCAGCTTCAGACCTCTGACAGTAGGCGCATTACTGAGCTTGAGCGGGAGGCGCAGGTCGTGACAGATCGACTGGAAGCTTCTGACAACTACAATCGGGTGCTGGCTGGTCGCGTGGATGTATTGGAAGCTAAGTGCGCAGACTTAGCCGAACAGGTGCGGATGTTGACTGAGCGAGACAATGCGGTGAAGGCTGGACTGGAACAGCTCAGTGGACAGATCACCCAGTTGCAGCGAGTTGATGTTGAGCAGCGGGCATTGATTGGCGCGTTTGAGCAGCGCTTGTCGATACTCGAAAAGATTGGTGACGCCTCACGAACGATAACAGCGCGCATCTTGCATTATGCACCGGTAATGGCAGCTTCATTGCTGGGAGTGGTGGCGGTTTACTTATCGCTGGCAAGGTAAGCAAGCCCACATGAATCGTCACACATTCCTAGATACCTGGTAAGGCATGGAATGAAAACACCGCTTCGCAACACTGAAGCGGTGTTTCTTAGAACCTGTTTACGATCTCGCGAGCTAAGGCGAGACAAGGCGAAAATGGCTGAGAAAGCGGAATGTACAAGCGGTACATGAGCATTTCGAAGACGTTTTCAACGCCGTATCGCCGACGCGCAGCAGATCGTAAACAGGTTCTTATTACGCTGCGCGATTAGCCGCTCTAACTCTCTATGCGCTCCGCCAAACGCCGTTGGCAGGCGGTGGCCAGCTTGAGCAACTCCACGTTAGTGACAGGCATCTTGCCGGGCGGGGCGATCAGCTCCGCCAGGCCGCTGAGGGTGGAGACGCTGCTGTTCAAGCCGATCAACCTGCCGTGCGGCCAGCGCTGCTGGTTGTTGGGCGCGTAATCCAACGTCAGCACCCAGCGTGAATGCAGCCACGGGCCGGGGTCGCGCAGCACGGTATCCAACACCGCGCGGCTGACCTGCTGCGCCGCCTCCGCGGCGAGGGCGAGCGCCAGGTGCAGGGTTTCCGTCGTGCCAGCCGCGCCGGCCTGATGCAGCAAGGCCGGGCGGGTTTCCTCCAGCCACCATCGCCGTAGCCGCCGCGCGCCTGGCTTCTTGATGCGGCGGAACACCTCGTCCAGCTCGCTTTCGGACAGGCACAGCACCGGCTCCGCCTCATCCGCCAGGCAGAAGGATCGTCCCAGCGGCTCGCCCAAGGCTATCTGCAAATCCTTCACCTCCAGCTTCATGGACACAGCCACCTCCGCCGCGACAAACCAGAACCCCTCCGGTCGCCGCAGCACCCGCATCGCCAAGTCCTTGGCGAAATCCAGCCGTAGCGGGGTATTCACTTCCAGAGCGATAGCGGCATTCATGGCCGAGCCTCCCCAGCGAAGCGCGCAAACCGCGCGGCCAAAAACGCATGGCGATACGCAGCGGGCAGGCACAACAAGGCATGTGATAGGCGGTGGGGAGAACAAGTAAGGGGAGGGGGGATAGAGACGACAAATATAAGACGAGCATCCATGGTCATGGACTCCTAGCGGTTTTGTCTAAAGCGCCCCCTGTTGAGAGGGGCGGCCGGGCACTTCAACACCGCCGCTAGACGGCCCACAGATTTCCCCCGTTGCCGGGGTATTGTATGGCTGCACGCTACCCGGCCATAAGCTTTGGACGTGCCAGGATAGTGGCACGACAGGAAACCTATGGACGCAAAAAAGCCACGACTTACGGGCGCGGGCTAACCGCTAGCGGAGGGTGTGTTGAGCACCAGCGTGCAATTTAACAGTGTGGCAGCTTGGGGTCAATCCACTCAGGTAGAATGGAGAGTAACTTGGCTTTGGAGATGGTTATGTCAGTTTTATTTGCCGAATGTTTGCAAGCTTTGGGTGGTGATGCGAAGGTTATAAGTGCCTGCGAGGCTGAAGTTATTTTTTCTGATATTGGAAAAAAATTTCAATTTTCAGTATCTGGTAGTCTTCAAATCGGCGATGGGTGCCTGTCGAAGAGAGGGGAGGCCAGGAAGCTGTTGGATGAATTCAATAAGGAAAGTGGGGGGCTTTATATTTTTTGGGATGATGCTGCTGTTCCCGTTTTGGAAATTCCAGCTTCGTGTATTTCAAAAATTATAAGCTGTATTGATGATGTTCTTGCTGTTGGATTCAAAACTTACATCTATCAATCTGAGACAGTGACGATTATGGAAGTATCGTCATTTGGAACTGGACTTTTGGTTAGCCATGACTCTGCAGGAGAGGTGTGAGAGTGTTGTTAGTGCATGAGCGGGAGAGGTTAAAAGCGCAGCTTAATGGATTTCATGAAAATGCCTATGGAATGGGTGTTGCTGCTGTTTGGTGTCAGATTGAATCAACCCTAAGTATGGAAAAGAAAAGAGAAATATTTCTTTACATCTTACGCTTGTTTTTTGATTCAAACCTAGTTAAATGGGGCTGTCGATCTGAGATTGTTCAAGATTTTAATCTTGTTCTTAAGATGATGGAGAGCTGCTGGCCTGATGATGATGAGTTCGATGATGATCAATTTTTGACTGTACTGCTATACGACAGTGATGGAGTGTCAAAGACACATGCTTGGATAGAAGGTGATTTAGTCTGGGTTGATGATTGTGGGAAGTATTTATGGTCTACGGATGCTGAATTATAAGCTTAGAAGGACGATCTAACCAATTTGCCAGCAATCCCCTTGCCCGTCTGCCGGGCGGAACCAGCATGCCAAATATTATCCGCGAAGTGGATTCCAAAATATAACGGCTATTTCAATGGATTACCGCAATTTCACAGTAAATGTTAGGCTTTACAAGCTCAGCCTAATCTACCGTGCTGGCGTAAATGACAACCTGGCTTTTAGGTTTTAATTTATTTGCTAATAAGACCTTGGCAGGCTTCTTCAAATAGCTTTACTGTACCAGTCTTTGTATTTATTTCTTGGCATACTTTTATGTTTTCCTCAGTCGGAGGGATAGATGCCTTTGAGCATGCCGCATATTTTTGCGGATGCCTTGTCTCACTTAGTGATGCGGTTTGATCCAGCTCTGCGATGCAGACTTCCGACATCATTTTGTCTTGTGGTAGGTTGTAATTAAAAATGGGTGCGTAAAATTTTCCTGCTACTACTTTAAACGTTACATCATAGTATCCTTGGAAGTTTCTTATTGACATGTTGGTTAGGTTTGGCGCAATGATTGCGGGAATCACATTGTCAAAATCCTGAAATGTAATTCTTACGGTTTTCTCTCCAGGCAGCATCCCGATATAAGGTCCAAATGGATGACCGGGTGGAAAGTATGTCTTAATTATCTTACCGTCAATGTGAGTGGTCGTGATTGACGGACCATTAAAGTGTGCTCTGTTCAGCGGAGAGTAAATTGCAACTTCACTGTTGGGGCGAGTATTGCCACTGTACATGTTTGATATGTTGGTTGCACAGCCTGCTATGGATGTAACGGTTAATATTATTAGTATGGTTTTTAGCTTCATCATGGTCAAAATATTTATTGATTGGTTATGCTGTTGGGGTAAATAAAATAAGCCGATGGTAAATCTTCATTTTACGCAAGGTAGACGTTGACGTTCAAGAAGAATTAGGGTGGTTTGTTGGCTTTTTGAGAATTGAAACCGAACTAACTTATCAATTCCCTTTCGGGCAAGTCGGCTTTCGAATCAGACTCGGGGTTTTAAGCTGCCGGTTGTTCGACGCGTGGCGACGGTAGCGCCCCGCTAGTTCCGGCAGCTCCCCGAGGCTGATTTGAAAGACGGGGTTTCGCGGGGCGGCCTGGGGTTGTCTGCGTGTGAGGCCATACATGCCCCGTTCGCTCAGCGATAGGATTAGCCGTACAATCCCTTTCCCATCCGACGGGCGATCCGTGCTACCCCGATGCGTAACAAATGATTCCCGTGTGCGTGGTGTTAGATGTCGTAGGGCGAAAGCCTCACAGAGGCGTTCCGCCGCAATGCGTAATGAGCGATACCCGGTGTGCGCGGTTGCATATTCGGCATGCGCAATATGCGGCACCTACATTTTCGTATTAAGTACAGATTCGGCAATTGCTTTATCTAGAATATCACCAGCATTCTGAACTCGCTTCAGCCAGTAATTCATTTCATCATTAGATAGAGCTTTTGCTGCCCATATAATGGCTCTTCTATCCCACGGGGAGTTATTTAGCCATGTTTCTTTTTGCTCACGAACCCAATCATTATACCCCCGTTCTCTTGCAAGGAGTGCATAAGGACGCTGGCCAAGTTTGCTTTTGTACTTCTCACAAAGCTTTGCAATATCTCCCTCGAGCGGAGTAGACATTTTTTGTTGAAGAACCTCAAGCAACCAAATCTGAACAAAAGGTAGAAATTCATAGTCTGTAGATAAACAGCCTGATATAAATTTTCTACCAACTTCTGCGGCATGTCTTTGATTTGTCGTGGCGCTAATGTATTGGGCTGCCTCTCTCATTACGGGAGCTAGCTTGTCTATATTATTTAAAACCACATCCCTCAGAAGACCTGTTCTTAAAGTTGTCGCCCGCCTGAGTAAGTATTTTGCCGTGCCCAAGTGAATCGGTATAGAATTAAGGCATGCTTGAAACAATTCAACTAAGTTTTTTCTTATTACGGAATCGATGTCGGGCTCATCAACATCATCTGGGTCTTGATATTGGCCAAAAAATTCATGCAATGCCTCAAGCTTTTCTTCTTGAGACTTGTTTTCTAGTTCTTCTGGATCTATTAACTCTTTGTCAATAAAATCATTTACACTATAAAATTGCGTTTTGTGAGTTTGAAGAGCAAGGCGATGGGCCGTATATAAGTACTCTGTAAGGTCGTGCAGAACCTTTTGGGCCTGAACTTGGTCTTTACAGAATAATCTAAAATCGTCAACATAACGAGTATGAGTATATCCTTTTCTGAGGAGGAAGTTGTCTACATCACTGAGGCATGCTTCTGAAAAAATTGCAGAAGCGCTAGGCCCAATAGGAATGCCTCTGGATTGACCTCTTGTAAAATTCATAAGAAGGTTTTCAATATTCTTGGCTCTATTTTTTTCTACGCCAGCTAGCTCCAAGGCATTCCTTACTCTGTGATGCCCTATTTGATTAAAAAAATCTGCAATATCGGCGGTGACAATGAAACTATACTCCCCGCTTTGAGCCAACTCCTGAGACTTGGTGTGAAAATCATCCCAGCCATTATTCTTTCTAAACAACTCCCCCTTTGTGCCAATTTCAACTCTGTATGAGCATGCGACTTTACTTTCCAAGGGAATTCTAGATGCTTCTACCAATTCAGCCGCCTCATATGCCAGGGCGGTATACACAATTGTATCTATTGGATCTAGTTGAATTGCAACGCGATAGCCACCGCTTTGCTTCGGGACTAGCATTCTTTGAAATGGCCGTCCTTCATAAGTGGCTATATCAATTTTAGAAATGTCATCTTTTAGGCTTTGCCAACTATGCTTGATTGCCTCATACTCAAATGGGATTGGAAAAATGTCAGTGTCGCCATATTTTCGTATGTGTGTCACTGCCCATTCAATTGATTCTTGCTTGAGAGTATCCATCTCTTTGAATCCTTAATTTTAAATAAATTATTCTTCGTATTCGTGGTGTAATATCACCCAGTGCGTATTGATATTTTCAATTGAAGATAATAACTTTGACATGATAGAGACGGATGAAAAATATTTGGAAGGGATATCTTACTAATAATAAAGAGGCACACTCGAGAGTGTGCCTTTTGCATAAAAACCTGTCAATAATTTATGTCAAATCAATCCCAGCTCAAAGCCCCGCCAGTCTGATATTCCGTAACCCGCGTCTCAAAGAAGTTCTTCTCTTTCTTCAAGTCGATCATCTCGCTCATCCACGGGAAGGGGTTGTTCACGCCGGGGTAGAGCTGGTCCAGGCCAATCTGCTGCATGCGGCGGTTGGCGATGAAGCGCAGGTATTCCTTGAACATGCTGGCGTTCAGGCCCAGCACGCCGCGTGGCATGGTGTCTTCGGCGTAAGCGTATTCCAGTTCCACCGCGTGCTTGAACAGTTCGGTGATCTCGGCCTTGAAGCTTTCGGTCCAGATTTCCGGCTGTTCCAGCTTGATGGTGTTGATCAGGTCGATGCCAAAGTTGCAGTGCATGGACTCGTCGCGCAGGATGTATTGGTACTGTTCCGCGGCGCCGGTCATCTTGTTCTGGCGGCCCAGCGCCAGGATTTGCACAAAGCCGACGTAGAAGAACAGGCCTTCCATGATGCAGGCAAACACGATCAGGGATTTGAGCAGCTTCTGGTCGTTTTCCAGCGTGCCGGTCTTGAAGGCCGGGTCGCACAGTACGTCGATGAAGGGGATCAGGAATTCATCTTTGTCGCGGATGGATTTGATTTCGTTGTAGGCGTTGAAGACTTCGCCTTCGTCCAGGCCCAGGCTTTCCACGATGTATTGGTAGGCGTGGGTGTGGATGGCTTCGTCAAAAGCCTGGCGCAGCAGGAACTGGCGGCATTCCGGGCTGGTGATCTGGCGGTAGGTACCCAGCACGATGTTGTTGGCGGCCAGGGAGTCCGCGGTGACGAAGAAGCCGAGGTTGCGCTTGACGATGCGCATTTCGTCTTCGGTCAGTTGGCCGGTTTTCCACTGTTCGATGTCGCGCTGCATGTTCACTTCTTGCGGCATCCAGTGGTTGGCGCATTGGGCCAGGTATTTTTCCCATGCCCATTTGTGTTTGAAGGGCACGAGCTGGTTGACGTCGGTGGTGCCGTTGATCACTTTTTTGTCCACCACGTTGACGCGGCCGGCGGCGTTGGCGCCCGCGGAGGGGGCGGCCGGTTTGGTTTCGATGGTGTCGTCAAAGTTCAGCATTAAGGGCTCCTGTCTGGATTTATTCCGCGTCCGGCGCGGTGATTTGGGGCGGCAGCGGCTGCTTGTCGCCAGCCAAGCTGGGGCTGAGCGGCAGGCTGCTTTTGCGCAGTATTTGTATCTGGCGCGGCGCGGCGGCGATTGCCGGCACCGGGTCCAGGTCCACGTGCAGGCTGCCCAGTTTGCGGTAGCCTGCGTCTTTGCCATGTTCGCCATGGCGGGCGATACAGAATGCGGTGGCGCTCATGAGCGGCGTCCTTTCAGAAGCGCAGCTGTTGGCTGAGGCGGTGGATCAGCTGGCGTTCGCTGCTTTCCTCCTGCTCCACCTGGCTGCCGCGCGGCTGCCGCAGCTTCAGCAGCTGGCGGTATTGCCGGTTGGCTTGTTCTATGTCTTGCTTGAGCAGCTCTATTTGCTGCTGCAGTTCTTCCGGCTGGCAGTACACCACCAGCGCGTCCGCTTCCACCCAGGCTTTGCGCCACACTTTCTGGCGCGGCAGGCGGCGGGCTTCGTTGAACAGGTCCTTCCATTCGCAGGGCGGGGCCTGGTTTAGCGTCAGGTACATATTGAACAGCACAAACTGCTTGTCGGGGTTGTGGGTTCTTTGTTCGCAAAACCCGTTGATCCGGATGTTTTCAAACGTTTGCATCTGACCTCCTGCTGAAGCCTGGCTGGTGGCGGCGGGGCCGTGGGCCTCGTCTTCCTGGAAACCGCTCAACACCCGCCGCGCTTGCTTGCTTGGCCTTGAGCTATTTCCGTCCGCCCGCATCGCGGGCCGGCGGCGTTTCCATCCCGAAGCCGCCTGCGGGCAAGCGGCTTGAGGCTGGGTTGCCGTTTACTGCTGCGGCGCGTCCTGGTACTGCACCAGGCCGTAAATCTTCCATTTGCCGTCCACCCGTTTCAGGTGGTAGCCGGTGCAGTATTCCCAGGCCGGCTGGTCCTGGCGCTGCACGGTCCAGCGCACGCGGGCGCTGGCGGCGTCGGGGCCAAAGCTCAGCACGCTGTCCAGCTGGTGGCTGGCGCTGAGAAAGCCCTGGCTGCGGTACCACGCCAGCAAGGCGGTGGTGGTGTCGCGCAGCGATGCCATGTCTTCCCAACTGCTCAGGTCGCCCTGGTGGATGGCGGTGAAGGGCACGGTGAAGTGCGCGCTTACCCGGGCCACGTCCAACTGGCTGTAGCCTTTGGCGTAGCTGTTGAAAAACGCCTCTATCTCCATCCGCTTTCCCCTGGGTGTGGGCCACGCGGTTTGCCGCGCGGCGGGTCGCTGCCTGTGTTGCCTGGCCGCTTTGGGCGGCGGGGCAATGGTCGGCCGGATTGCGAGGCCATTTCACAGCCGGCTGCGGGCAGGGGGCTGTGAGATGGAGCCTGGCGCGAGCCAGGCTAGACCAGCCCCGAGGGGCCGGCCGTTCAAGCCAGGATGGCTGCTTCCGCCTTATTGGCAGCTCTCGCAATCTGGGTTGTCGATGCTGCAGAACTTGGCGTCGGTGGCCGGGGTGTTGTCCACCACGGCTTCCGGTGCCGCGGCCGCTTGGCCGTGGCTGTTGGACACCGCGTTCAGTTCGCCGCCGCGGCCGGTGGATTTCTCGGCGCTGGTGGCGGCCAGGGTGCGCAGGTAGTAGGTGGTTTTCAGGCCGCGCAACCAGGCGTGCTTGTACAGCTCGTCCAGTTTCTTGCCGGAAGCGCCCGCCATGTACAGGTTCAGGGACTGAGCCTGGTCGATCCACTTCTGGCGGCGGGAGGCCGCTTCCACCAGCCAGCGCGGGTCCAGCTCAAAGGCGGTGGCGTAGATGGCTTTCAGCTCGGCCGGCACGCGGTCGATCTGGCCCAGGCTGCCGTCAAAGTATTTGAGGTCGGCCACCATCACTTCGTCCCACAGGCCGGCGGCTTTCAGGTCGCGCACCAGGTATTCGTTGGTGACGGTGAATTCGCCGGACAGATTGGATTTGACGAACAGGTTCTGGTAGGTCGGCTCAATGCTTGCCGACACGCCGATGATGTTGGCGATGGTGGCGGTGGGCGCGATGGCCAGGCAGTTGCTGTTGCGCATGCCGTGGGTCTTCACGCGTTCACGCAGCGCGTTCCAGTCCATGCGTTCGCTGCGGTCCACTTCCAGGAAGCCGCCGCGTTCGGCCGCCAGCAGGTTGATGCTGTCGTGCGGCAGGATGCCGCGGTCCCACAGGCTGCCCTTGTAGGACGGGTAGCGGCCGCGTTCTTCCGCCAGTTCGGTGGAGGCCCAGTAAGCGTAGTAGGCCACCATTTCCATGGATTCGTCGGCAAACTCCACCGCGGCGTCGGAGCCGTAGGCCACGCGCTTCTGGTGCAGGCAGTCCTGGAAGCCCATGATGCCCATGCCCACCGGACGGTGTTTCAGGTTGGAGTTGCGCGCCTTCTTCACCGGGTAGAAGTTGATGTCGATCACGTTGTCCAGCATGCGCAGGGCGATGCGGATGGTGCGCTGCAGTTTTTCGGAGTCCAGGCTGCCGTCCGCCTTCAGGTGGGCGGACAGGTTGACGGAACCCAGGTTGCAGACCGCGATTTCGTCCTCATTGGTGTTGAGGGTGATCTCGGTGCAAAGGTTGGAGCTGTGCACCACGCCCATGTGCTGCTGCGGGCTACGGATATTGCACGGGTCCTTGAAGGTCATCCACGGGTGGCCGGTTTCAAACAGCATGGTCAGCATCTTGCGCCACAGGGACAGCGCCGGGATGCGCTTGTACACCTTGAGTTCGCCGCGCTCGCCCATGGCTTCGTATTCCTTGTAGCGCTTCTCGAAGGCCGCGCCGTACAGGTCGTGCAGGTCCGGGGCTTCGGACGGGGACAGCAGGCTCCAGTCCGCGCCTTCCATCACGCGCTTCATGAACAGGTCCGGAATCCAGTTGGCGGTGTTCATGTCGTGGGTGCGGCGGCGGTCGTCGCCGGTGTTCTTGCGCAGCTCCAGGAATTCTTCGATGTCCGCGTGCCAGGTTTCCAGGTAGGCGCAGACGGCGCCCTTGCGCTTGCCGCCCTGGTTCACCGCCACGGCGGTGTCGTTGACCACTTTCAGGAACGGCACCACGCCTTGGGATTTGCCGTTGGTGCCCTTGATGTGGGAGCCCATGGCGCGCACGGAGGTCCAGTCATTGCCCAGGCCGCCGGCAAACTTGGACAGCAGGGCGTTTTCCTTGATGCCTTCGTAGATGCCGTCCAGGTCGTCGGCAATGGTGGTCAGGTAGCAGCTGGACAGCTGGCTGCGACGGGTGCCGGAGTTGAACAGGGTGGGGGTGGACGACATGAAGTCGAAGCTGGACAGCACGTTGTAGAACTCGATGGCGCGCGCTTCGCGGTTCACTTCGTTCAGCGCCAGGCCCATGGCCACGCGCATGTAGAAGGCCTGCGGCATTTCGATGCGGTTGCCGTCCACGTGCAGGAAGTAGCGGTCAAACAGGGTTTGCAGGCCCAGGTAGCCAAACTTCAGGTCGCGGTTGGCGTCCAGCGCGGCGCCCAGTTTTTTCAGGTCGTATTCGGCCAGCTTTTCATCCAGCAGTTCGGCGTCGATGCCGTTCTTGATGAAGGTGGGGAAGTACAGCGCGTACTGCTTGGCCATTTCTTCCTGGCTGACGGCTTCGCCCAGGATTTCCAGGCGGATATTGTTCAGCAGCAGGCGGGCGGTCACGTAATCGTAAGCCGGGTCCTGCTCGATCATGGAGCGGGCGGCCAGGATGGCGGATTTGTTGACTTCGTCTTCGCTGACGCCGTCGTAGATGTTCTTCAGGGTTTCGCTGAGGATGGCGTCGATATCGATGCCGGCCAGGTTCTGGCTGGCGGATTCGATGGTGGCGCGCAGGCGAGCGATGTCCAGCGGCAGCTTGCGGCCGTCCTTGCGCACCACGTTGATTTGCACCTGGGTCAGCGCTTCGCCGCGGGCGGCGCGCTCTTGGGAGCGCTGTTCGCGGTACAGCACGTAGGCGCGGGCTACATCATGCTCGCCAAAGCGCATCAGCGACAGTTCCACTTGATCCTGGATGTCTTCGATGTGGATGGCGCCGCCTTCCGGCTTGCGGCGCATCAGGGCGCTGGCCACTTGCTCGCTCAGCTGGGCGACTTTTTCGCGCAGGCTGGCGGAGGTGGCGCCTTGATGGCCCATGACGGCCAGGAAGGCCTTGGTCATGGCGATGGAGATCTTGACGGGTTCGAACGGCACCACCGCACCGTTGCGACGGATGGTTTTGTACTGGCTGAAATCGGCCTTGGGCGCGGCTGCGCGGCCGAGTTCTGCGGCGGTCTGCCCTTCAAAGGTGGTCAATTGCATGTAGCCCTCGATAAGGTGGGTGGTTGCGTCCTTCCGTTACTGCGTTTCCCGAGGGGCAGGCCGGCTGTGGACAAATCTGTTGAAAAGCTGTGCGCGAGCTGTGGGTAAACACAATATGTATTGTTTGTAGCTCGAGACACACCCAAATTCTAGTGTTGAGTATGGGGCAGTACAAGTCTTGACAGCGGGAGATTTAACGGCAGATTTGCCTGGGATTTATGGCGAAAGCCCGTGGTTGCTGGCTTTGCGGGGCGTGAGATTTTTTTTTGTCCAGTGGACACATTTCACTGTGTAGTCAAAAAACCTTGTTAGAACAAGCCACAGCGGGGGCGGCATTGTCCATCACTAGATGTTGTGGATTTGCATCATAACGCAGCGGCTAGGCCGCGGCAGCATGGTTTGCCATGGCGTGTTGGATTTTTGGCTTGTCACGGCCTGGTAATGAAAACCCCCGCCGGAGCAGGGGTGGAGGGGGGGCGAGGCCGGGCGCGACGCTTATTCCAGCCAGATCAGACTGGCCATGCGTCCGGTCTGGCCGTCGCGGCGGTAGGAGAAGAAGCGCGCGCGGTCTATCACCGTGCATTCCTCGCCGCCGTAAATCTGTTCCACGCCGGCGGCGTTCAGGCGCTGGCGCGCCAGCGCGTAGATGTCGGCCAGGTATTTGCCGTCGCCGATATCGCTGAAGGCGGCCGCGGCGGCGGGGTCGCGTTCGATGAAGGCGGCGCGCACTTCCGCGCCCACTTCAAAGGCGTCCGGGCCGATGGCGGGGCCCAGCCAGGCCATCAGCCGCGCCGGGCGCTCGTCGCAGGCGGCCACGGCGGCTTCGATCACGCCTTCGCACAGCCCGCGCCAGCCGGCGTGGGCTGCGGCCACCACGCTGCCTTCGCTATTGCACAGCAAGAGCGGCAGGCAGTCCGCGGTCATGATGGCGCACACCGCGCCGCTTTGGCGGCTGAAGCTGGCGTCGGCGTCCGGCGGCGCGGCGGCCACGGTGGCCGCGTCCACCACCGTCACGCCGTGCACCTGGTTCAGCCAGGCCGGCTCCGCCGGCAGTTGTTGGCGCAGCAGCGCGCGGTTGGCGGCCACCGCGGCCGGGTCGTCGCCCACGTGCTGGCCCAGGTTCAGGCTGTGATAGGGCGCGGCGCTGACGCCGCCGTTGCGGGTGGTGATCAGTGTGCGCACATTGGGCGGCGCCGGCCAGTCGGCCTCCAGCCAGTCCGGCGCTTGCTCGGCAGGCCTGTCAGCGGACATAGATCACCTCCACGTCGCCGTCGTCTTCGTCGTCCTCATCGTCCCACTCTTCGTCTTCCGCCTCGTCCAGCAACTGCGGCAGCGGCGCGGCGTCGGCGGTGTCGCCGTCTCCGCGCAGCACGTCCAGCAGATGGCGCAGGTCTTCCGGCAGCGGCGCTTTCCAGTTGCGTTCCTCGCCGCTGGCCGGGTGCACCAGGGTCAGCGAGTAAGCGTGCAGCGCCTGGCGGCCCAGCGCCTTGACCACGGCGGCGATGTCC
Source organism: Chromobacterium aquaticum (assembly GCF_021129195.1). Taxonomy (GTDB): domain Bacteria; phylum Pseudomonadota; class Gammaproteobacteria; order Burkholderiales; family Chromobacteriaceae; genus Chromobacterium; species Chromobacterium aquaticum. The sequence continues at coordinate 37,339 of NZ_JAJOHW010000004.1, forward strand.
TCGTCCATCTTGTGGCGCAGATTGCCGTAGATGGGGTCGCCGGCCAGCGGGTGGTTGGCCTCGCGCATGTGCACGCGGATCTGGTGGGTGCGGCCGGTTTCCAGTTTGCATTCGATATAGGAGTGGCTGGCGAAGCGCTCCAGCACCCGTACATGGGTGATGGCCTGCTTGCCGCCGAATTTCAGCACCGCCATTTTCAGGCGGTTGTGCGGGTCGCGGCCCATCTGGGTTTCTATGGTGCCGTCAAACGGCACATTGCCGTCGGCGATGGCGCGATAGATGCGCTTGACGGTGCGCGCCTGCAACTGGCGCACCAGCTCGGTCTGCGCCGGCAGGGTCTTGGCCACCACCATCAGGCCGCTCGTGTCCTTGTCCAGGCGGTGCACGATGCCGGCGCGCGGCACTTGGGCCAGCGCCGGGCAGTGGTGCAGCAGGCCGTTGAGCAGGGTGCCGCTCCAGTTGCCGGAGGCCGGGTGGACCACCAGGCCGGCCGGCTTGTTGATCACCAGGATGTGGTCGTCTTCAAAAATGATGGGCAGGTCCATGGCTTCCGGCTGGAAGGCCATCTCCTCGTTGCTGCGCATCAGGGTGACGTCCAGTTTCTCGCCGCCCAGCACCTTGGTCTTGGGCGCGGCGGTCTTGCCGTCCAGCAGCACATGGCCGTCCTTGATCCATTGCGTCAGCCGGCTGCGCGAGTATTCCGGCATCAATTTCGCCAGCGCGGCGTCCAGCCGTTCGCCGCCCAGCGACAGCGGAACATTAAGTTGTTGTGTAGCGGATACCTCGTTTTCTGAGATATCGCTATAATCGTCCGGGTCAAAGTAAGGATCAGTCATGAAAAGATACGTTGTCGCTGCAATGTTGGTGATGGGGCTTGCCGGTTGTGCAACCACGGAAACCTACGATGAGACTCGCGGCTGGACCGTGGAAAAGCTGTATTCGGAAGCGCATGATGAGTTGAACAGCGGCAATTATACCCGCGCTGTCAAGCTCTACGAAACGTTGGAAGCGCGTTTCCCTTACGGGCGCTATGCCCAGCAGGCGCAGATGGATCTGGCGTATACCCATTACAAGGATAATGAGCCGGAGCAGGCCATCGCCTCCGCCGACCGCTTCATCAAGCTGCACCCGACCCACCCGAACCTGGACTACATCTATTATCTGAAAGGCCTGGTATTTTACAACGATGATTCCGGTCTGCTGGCCAAGTGGGCCGGTCAGGACATGAGCGAGCGCGATCCGCGCGCCGCGCGCGAGGCCTTCACCGCCTTCCGCGAGCTGGTGACGCGTTTCCCCAACAGCATCTACAAGGAAGACGCCTCCAAGAAAATGGACCGGCTGCTGGATGCGCTGGGCGGCAACGAGATGCATGTGGCGCGCTACTACATGAAGCGCGGCGCGTATCTGGCGGCGGCCAACCGCGCTCAGGGCGTGGTGAAGAGCTATGCCAACACCAAGTACCAGGAAGAAGCGCTGGGCATCATGATGGCGGCTTACGACAAGCTGGGCATGACGCAGCTGCGTGACGACGCCAAGCGCGTGCTGGCGCTGAACTACCCGAACAGCCCGTATCTGCGCGATGGCTGGTCCATCGAAGAGATGCCGTGGTGGAAGCTGTGGAAATAAGCCGGCTTTGAACCGCGTGAAAGCCCCCGGAATCCGGGGGCTTTTTGTTTGATGTCGGGCAGGCGCAGCGGGTGACTGGTTTGAGGGCGATGTCTTTGGGATGATAGTATTTCGTGTTTTAAGTCGATAATCATAATTAGTCATGTCCAAAACCTTCGCTTCCCTCTTGGTGCTGGCCGCTTTGTGCGCACCGGTTGCCGCCGCCACAAAACCTGATTTTGTCCTATTGAAAGCGCGTTACCCGGAAAAGCTATCCTATGACGGCTCGGCGCAGCTGCTGAGCGCTGGCGATGGTGAACTGAGCGATTCCGTGATGGGCTTGATCGACGCGCTCAAGCTGCGTTTTCCCTGGCATGAGCTGTGGGCGCTGCGTTCAAACAATGGCCTGACCTTGCGTCAGGGCCGAGCGGAGGCGGCCCTGCCTTTGCCCAAGGGCGGCTATTTCACCAGCAGCTATGTGGCGATGTCGCGAGACGGCCTGACTTTGGCTTTTGGAAGCGGCCGGGATGGCAAGCTGGAGGCGGTGCGTTGGCGGCGCGGCGGCGCGCTGGAGACGCTGGTGCCGGCGGGCCAGGCCTGGCTGTCCGGTGTCACCGACATCAGCGCCGACGGCCGCACGGTGATTGGCTGGCTGCTGAGCGACGAAAAGGCGATGCTGCGCGGCTTCCAATGGGTGGAGGGCAAGGGGTTCAGCTTGTTGCCGGAACCCATGAGCCTGCCGCTGGCGCTGAGCGCGGACGGGGGCGTAACGGCTGGTCTTGCCTTGCGCGGCAATCTGGACGTGCTGCGGCGGATGCGGTGGATGCAAGATTTCATGAACGAAAGCCCGCTGATGAGCGAGAGCGAGGTGACCAAGCTGCAAGTTGCCGGCGTCCATCCGGTGAGCGGGGATGTGGCCGGCTCCTTCAAGCATGCCGACACCGGCGTTTGGCACGGCTTTGTCTGGAACTTGGACGAGGGCAAGCCTAGCCGGCGCGAGCCCTTGCCGTGGCCTGCCGCGGCGGAAGGCAAGGCGGCTGACGCGCAGCGCGAGGCGCAAGTGCTGGCCTGGGCCGGCATGAGCCGCGAGGATGGCAATATCTTCATGGAGAGCGACGCCGTGCGTTGGCGTGCGGGCGAGGGCGTCAGCGTGATCCGCGCCAAGTCCGTGTTGGAGGGTTTGTCCGCGGATGGGCGCACGGTTTTTGTGTCCTTTAACCGGGAAAGCGACCATAGCCGCGCCTTCGTGCAAATCTCGCCGGAGGGCGAGGTGGACCTGGAGGCGGCGGTGCGCGCGGAAACCCACAAGGAGAGCCTGGGGATGCTCTTGCGCTCGGTCTCCGAGGATGGCCGCTCTTTATGGCTGAACTCGTTGACGGCAGACGGGATGTTCCCGCTGCGCTTGGAAAACGGCAAGCTGGCGCCGTTCCCGCCGGTGATCGACGATCTGACGCTGACCGCTTTTAGTCAGGACGGCCGCGTGGTGGCGGGCACCTCCACCCAGCCGGAGCGGGGCGGCTACGCCACTTTACGCTGGCATTTTGGCGCGCCGAAGACGCAGCGCCTGTTCTGCCCGGGTGAGGCGAGGAGCAGCAGCCATATCGTCATGTCCGGCGACGGCAAGGTGGTGGCGGCGGGCCAGGAGAAGCACGGCAAGGTGCATACTTGCCTGTTCGGGTCTTTGGATTAAGAAGCTGCTCAAAGGGCTGCTACGCTTCGGCGGCCCGCGCCGCCTTGACTCCCGGGCGCGTCATGTCACAATAGCCGCGCGCCGCAGCAATCGCGGCGCTCGGGACTGGCCTCCTGATTATGGAAACTTAGTGGACATGCTTCGTCGCATGTCCGCTTGCCATTGCCATGCCTGATCCGGGCGGGCCATGGCAGGGGGCGTCCGCTTGCTCGGGCGCGCCGGTTTTGAGTTTCCATCCGGTAGGCCAGCCTTGTCATGTGCCCGCCTTGCCGCTTTCGCGGCTTGGCGCTACTTGCTCAGGAGGCTGCAATGACGAAGTCTGCTCGCAATCAACCCTCTCTTTCCGCATCCCCCTCTGGCGTCCGCCGGATCATCGATGCTCCACAACAGCCGGCCATGCCGCGCTCGCTTTACCATTTCATCGCGCTGGAAACCAAGGAAACCCATCTGCCCTTTGTCCGCTATCTGCCGGGACGTACTTACCCGCATTACTGGCAGCCGGAAGAGGTAGCGGATTACGAGGCCGCCTGCGTGCTTGGCCGTCAGTACGCCGCGCACCTGGCGCAGTTGCTGAAAAGCAATCAGCTGCATATCGGGCGCGGCTTGTTGCATCGCATCGCGCGCGACATCGATTACAGCGACCGCAGCCACCGCCGCGGCCTGCGGCTGGGCTTTTTCAACTATCTGGAGGTGTTGCTGGGCCTGGCCGGGCGACGGGTGAGCCTGGTTCGGCACGTGGAAGCGATGCATCAGGTTCACCGTGGTCTGGATGCGCTGGCGCGGTTGGAGCGCAAGCGTAGGGGCTGATGCAAATGACGACGCCCCGCGGAGGCGGGGCGTTGGGATGAGTCGCGAGTTTATTTCTTTGATATGTTGATTGTTGTCAGCTTATGTTTTGTGAATATGCGGGTTTTTGAATGCGCAGGGCCATGGTTATGATTTCGTCTTGAGCACGCCAGGCGGGGCCGGCGCGCATTTGACGTCTATTAACCTGGTGTGGATGAAACATGAAACTGAAAGTGTTGGCGCTTGGCCTGGCATTGTGCGCTGCTGGCGCAGGCGCGGCGGAGTTTGAATGGCTGGACACGGGGCTGACGGATTGCTCGGGGCGGGATGTGGGCAGTACCAGCGGCAGCGTTCCGGATAATCATTATGCGGCAAGCGGCATGACCGCCGTGTGTTGGGACGGCAAGGTCTATTCAAATCGCAACAGCCCCGGCGTTGCGTTCTGCACCTACAAGAATGTCAGCCGCACTGCCTGCGTGGGCGGGATCAATACCGGCAAGGCGTACAGCGCGGCGCCGGTCAAGGAGTTCGCCTGGGAGGAGAAGGGCATTGGCGACTGCGCCGGCCGCGATGTGAACGCGAGTTATGGTTCCAGCTTGCCCTCCAAGGCGCTGGCCACGGCGGGGACGATAGCGGTGTGCTGGGATGGCAAGACTTACAACAACGTCAATAATCCGGGGCAGGCGTTCTGTACTTACAAATCGGCAACAGTGGAAAGCTGCACGGGCGGACGCAACCCCGGCTGGGTGTACGCGCCGGCCAAGGTTGCCGCGATGAAGTGGCAGGCTGGCGGCATTGGCGATTGCACGGGGCAGGATTATGCGCAAACCGATGGCAAGACGCCGCATCCCAATTATCTGATCGAAGGCACGACCGCGGTGTGCTGGGATGGGGTGGAGCACTCAAACCGTAATGCGCCGGGGAAGGCGTTTTGCACCTATAAGACGGTGAAGTTGGAGCAATGCGCCGGCGGCCGGAATCCCGGGTGGATGTATTCGCCGGTAAGGGCGATCAACTGAAGATGCGCTGAGAGACCAAGCGGCAGGCGGTTGGCCTGCCGCTTGCTCGTGGGCTTGGAACGTGTTTACGATCTCGCGGGCTAAGGCGAGGCAAGGCGTTGCGGCTGAGAAAGCGGAGTGTACGGTTGGGTTGGTACATGAGCATTTCGAAGCGGTTTTCAACGCCGTATCGCCGAAGCGCAGCAGGCTTTGAACAGGTTATTAGATCGCTTGCTCGTTGGTTTCGCCGGTGCGGATGCGCACCACTTGCTCCACCGGGGTGACGAAGATCTTGCCGTCGCCTATCTTGCCGGTGCGGGCGGTGGCGACGATGGTTTCGATCGCGCGGTCCACCAGGTCGTCCGGCAGGATCACTTCCACTTTCACCTTGGGTAAAAAGTCCACCACGTATTCGGCGCCGCGATAGAGCTCGGTATGGCCCTTCTGGCGGCCAAAGCCCTTGACCTCGGTGACGGTCAGGCCGTTGATGCCCAGCTCGGACAGGGCTTCGCGCACCTCGTCCAGTTTGAACGGCTTGATCACGGCTTCAACCTTTTTCATGCTGGAAGCTCCTTGCTGATGAGATGAAATGCTATCCAAATGCGGAATATTTTATTAAGCGGCGGCCTTGGGGGCAATTAGCCGCTTAAAACAAACAGTGAATTGCTGTATTATGACGCGCTTTCCTGATACTTGTCGCGGGTGTCTAATGTCTTACCTTACCAAGCTCCGTGGCGGCGTTGCGCTGTCGCCGTTCCGTCTTGAAAAACTGCTTGCCGCAGCCGCCGAAGCCGGGCTGCCGGATCTCAGCATCAGTGCCGAATTCTGGCATTTCGCCGAAAGCGAAACCGAACTGACGCTGGAAGAGCAGGCCACCCTGGGCAAGTTGCTGAGCTACGGCGAAGCGCCGCTGGCCGGCCAGCCTGATGGCGAATTGTTCCTGGTGACGCCGCGATTGGGCACTTTGTCGCCCTGGGCCTCCAAGGCCACCGATATCGCCCAGCACTGCGGGCTGGGAGGGATTCACCGCATCGAACGCGGCACCGCCTTCTGGGTTAAGTCCGCACAACAATCTTTAAATGAAGAGGCTCGTCATATTTTGACGGGCCTCTTGCACGATAGGATGACGGAAACGGTGCTGGCCTCGCTGGACGATGCCGCGCGTCTGTTTGTCCATCAAGACCCGCAGCCGATGAGCAGCGTGGACATCCTCGCCGGCGGCCGCGCGGCGCTGGAGGCGGCCAACGCCGATCTGGGCCTGGCCCTGTCCGAGGACGAGGTGGAATATCTGGTGGAGAACTTCACCAAGATGCGCCGCAATCCCACCGACGTGGAATTGATGATGTTCGCGCAGGCCAACTCCGAGCACTGCCGCCACAAGATCTTCAACGCCAAATTCATCATCGACGGCGAGGAGCAGGAAAAATCGCTGTTCCGCATGATCCGCGATACCCACGACGCCAATCCGCAAGGCACGCTGGTGGCGTACAAGGACAATGCCTCGGTGATCGAGGGCGCTTTCATCGAGCGCTTCTATCCGCAGCCGGGCAACCACGCTTACGCTTATCACAGCGAGCCCACCGATATCCTGATGAAGGTGGAAACCCATAACCACCCGACGGCGATTTCTCCGTTCGCCGGCGCGTCCACCGGCAACGGCGGCGAGATCCGCGACGAGGGCGCCACTGGCCGCGGCTCGCGTCCCAAGGCCGGCATGACCGGTTTCACCGTGTCCAACCTGAACATCCCCGGCTTCGTGCAGCCGTGGGAGCGTTACAGCGACGCGGCGGCGCAGTACGGCAAGCCGGAGCGCATCGCTTCCGCCTTGCAGATCATGCTGGAAGGCCCGATTGGCGGCGCGGCGTTCAATAATGAATTCGGCCGTCCCAATCTGACCGGTTATTTCCGCACCTTCGAGGAAGAGGTGGAAGGCGAGATGCGCGGCTATCACAAGCCGATCATGATCGCCGGCGGCTTGGGCAATATCCAGCAGCAGCAAATCCACAAGAACGAGATTCCGGAAGGCGCGCTGCTGATCCAGTTGGGCGGCCCCAGCCTGCTGATCGGCTTGGGCGGCGGCGCGGCTTCGTCGATGGACACCGGCGCCAACAGCGCGGACCTGGATTTCGATTCGGTGCAGCGCGGCAATCCGGAAATCGAGCGCCGCTGTCAGGAGGTGATAGACCGCTGCTGGCAGATGGGCGACGCCAACCCCATCGTGTCGATTCACGATGTGGGCGCCGGCGGCCTGTCCAATGCCTTCCCGGAACTGGTGAACGACGCCGGCCGCGGCGCCATCTTCCATCTGCGCAAGGTGCACCTGGAAGAAAAGGGCATGACGCCGATGCAGATCTGGTCCAATGAGTCGCAGGAGCGCTATGTGATGGCGGTGCTGCCGCAGGACCTGGAGCGCTTCAGCGCGCTGTGCGAGCGCGAGCGCTGCCCGTTCGCGGTGCTGGGCGTGGCCACCGACGACGGCCATCTGCAAGTGCGCGACGATCACTTCGACAACAAGCCGGTGGACATGCCGCTGGAAGTGCTGCTGGGCAAGCCGCCGCGGATGACGCGCGACGTGAGCACCCGCGAGCGCGAGCTGAACATTTTCGACGCTTCGCGTTTTGAGCTGAAGGAAACCGCGCTGCGCGTGTTGCGCAACCCGACGGTGGCCGACAAGTCCTTCCTGATCACCATCGGCGACCGCACCGTGGGCGGCATGACCGCGCGCGATCAGATGGTGGGCCGCTGGCAGGTGCCGGTGGCGGACGTGGCCGTCACCACCATGGGCTTCAACACCTATCGCGGCGAGGCGATGGCGATGGGCGAACGCACGCCCACCGCGCTGTTCGACGCGCCGGCTTCCGGCCGCATGGCGATAGGCGAGGCGCTGACCAATATCGCCGCGTCCTTCGTCGGCCATATCGGCAACGTCAAGCTGTCCGCCAACTGGATGGCCGCCGCCGGCCATCCGGGCGAGGAGGCGCGCTTGTACCGCACGGTGCAGGCGGTATCCCAGTTGAGCCAGGACCTGGGCATCAGCATCCCGGTGGGCAAGGATTCCCTGTCGATGAAGACGGTGTGGGAAGAGGCCGGCGAGAAAAAGGCGGTGACCGCGCCGCTGTCGCTGATCATTTCCGCTTTCTCCCCGGTGGAGGACGTGCGCAAGACGGTGACGCCGGAACTGAAGGACGAGAAGGACACCGACCTGATCCTGATCGATCTGGGCTACGGCCGCTGCCGCTTGGGCGGCTCCATCTACGGCCAGGTGTGGAAGGCGATGGAAGGCAAGGCGCCGGACGTGGAAAGCCCGCATCAGCTGGCGGCCTTCTTCAACACCGTGCAGACGCTGTTGCGCGACGATATGTTGCTGGCCTACCACGACCGCTCCGACGGCGGCCTGTTCGTGACCTTGTCGGAGATGATGTTCGCCGGCCATATCGGCGTCACCATCGATCTGCAGGAACTGGTGATCGAGCGCAAGAACACTCAGCGCATCATCGACGACTTCGTGCAGCCCACCCAGGAGGCCGCCACCCATGGCCGCCTGATGCGGGTCTTGTTCAACGAGGAACTGGGCGCGGTGCTGCAGGTGAAGAAGTCCGACACGCCGGAGGTGATCTCGCGCTTCATGAAGGCCGGTATCGGCCGCGAGCTGTTCGTGATCGGCCGCGTCAATAACAAGGACCGCCTGGTGATCAAGCACCGCGGCGCCGAGTTGTTCAACGAGAGCCGTTCCGATCTGCATCGCGAATGGTCGGAAACCAGCGCCCGCATGCAGCGCCTGCGCGACAACCCGGCCTGCGCCGACAGCGAGCACCTGCTGCGTTCCAGCCCGAAAGCGCCGGGTCTGAGCGCCAAGCTGAGCTTCGATGTGCACGCCGATCCGGCGGCGCCCTTCGTCGCCCGCGGCGCCCGGCCGCGCCTGGCGGTGCTGCGCGAGCAGGGCGTCAACGGCCAGATCGAGATGGCGGCGGCGTTCAATCGCGCCGGTTTCGATACCGTGGACGTGCATATGAGCGACATCATCAGCGGCCGTGTGTCGCTGGCGGACTTCAAGGGCCTGGCCGCCTGCGGCGGCTTCAGCTACGGCGATGTATTGGGCGCCGGCGAGGGCTGGGCCAAGAGCATTCTGTTCAATGCTCGCGCCCGCGATCAGTTCGAGGCCTTCTTCGGCCGCGGCGACACTTTCGCGCTGGGCGTGTGCAATGGCTGCCAGATGATGTCCAATCTGTCGTCCATCATCCCGGGCGCCGAGTATTGGCCCAAGTTCCACCGCAATGCGTCCGAGCAGTTCGAGGCGCGCTTCGCGATGGTGGAAGTGATGGCCTCGCCGTCCATCTTCCTGTCCGATATGGCCGGCAGCCAATTGCCGGTGGTGGTCAGCCATGGCGAGGGCCGCGCGGTGTTCGCGCCGGGCGCGCAGGAACAGGCGCTGACGGCGCTGCGCTATGTCGACTTCGACGGCCGCGCGACACAGACCTATCCGCTGAACCCGAACGGTTCGCCGGCCGGCATCACCGGGGTGACCACGGCCGACGGCCGCTTCACCATCATGATGCCGCATCCGGAACGGGTGTTCCGCACCGTGCAGAACAGCTGGCACCCTGCGGACTGGGGCGAGAACGGCGGCTGGTACCGGATGTTCGCCACCGCCCGCCGCTGGGTGGGTTGAGCGGCGGGACCATGGCGGGCCGGTGTTCCGGCCTCGCCTGATGCACTCTACGAACGGAAGCCTGGGCTTCCGTTTTTTCATGGCATCAGCGCGCGTTCAAGCCGTGGCCGGCATCGCGGGCCGCCGCGCGCACCGCTTCCAGCAGCAGCCGCGCCTTGCGCGGAATGCGGCGGCTGGCGAAGACCGCGTGCATCTGCGGATTGTCGCCATGGCTGGAAACGATGCGGTAATCCGGGCACAGCCGCAGCAGCTGGCCGGCGCGCACCAGCGGCTCGGCCAGCCAATCGCCCATGCGCGCGATGCCCAGGCCGGCCTGCACCGCGTGGAGCACGGCGCTGCCGGAGCTGACGCGGTGCCAGGGCGTCAGATTAAGGCTGACCTGGTGGCCGGCGGAGACGAAGTTCCAGGCTTTCAGCACCCGCGGCGCGGAATGGATCAGCACGCGGTGTTCCGGCAGTTGCTCCGGCGTTTGCGGCGCGCCGTGACGCTCGACATAGGCGGGGCTGGCGTAGAGGTGGCGCTGGTAGTCCCACAGCGGGTAGCCGATCAGCTCGCTGGAGGCGGGGAAGGCGCCGCGGATGCTGAAGTCCAGTTTCTCGCGTATCGGGTCCAGTATGGTGTCGCTATAGAGCACGTCGAAACGCAGTTCAGGATTGGCGTCGGCCATGTGCGCCAGCACTGGCGGCAATAGCGCGTGGCTCATCGCCTCCGGCGCGGAAAAGCGCAACAGGCCGCGCGGCGCCTCGCTCATGGCCGCCAGCTCGTCCTCGGCTTCTTCCTGCAGGTCCAGCATCTTGCGCGCCGAGGTGTAATAGCTTTCGCCGGCCAGGGTCAGGCTGAGCTGTTTTTGCGAGCGCGCCAGCAGGCTGTTGCCCAGCGCTTCTTCCAGCGCTTGCACCGCGCGGGTGGCGCTGCTGGGCGAGGTGCCCAGCTGGCGCGCGGCGGCGACAAAGCTTTTTCTTTCCACCACCGCGCAGAACACGCGCAATTCCCAAAGCGATTTCATCTCCGGCCTCATTCAGATCATTGCAATTTCCGCAATACGGTATTGCAAGCATGCGCGGCTGGCAAGGCATAGAATATTGTCCTGATCGCAAGCGGCGTCTAGCCAGGAGAAGTGAATGTTGTTGACCTTGAGTTTTCTGTGCGTGATTGCCTTTGCCGCCGGCCTGGTGGACGCCGCGGTGGGCGGCGGCGGCCTGATCCAGATTCCGGCGTTGTTCAGCGCCTTGCCCAATCTGGCACCGGCCACGGTGTTCGGTACCAATAAGCTGGCGGCGGCGATGGGCACGCTGTCCGCCGCGCGTTCCTATCTGAAGCGGGTCAAGGTGCCGTGGCGCTTGGTGTTGCCGGCGGCGGTGGCGGCCTTCTTCATGTCCATCGCCGGCGCGGCCACGGTCAGCTTGATCGATAAGGCGGTGTTGCGGCCCCTGGTGCTGGCGCTATTGGTGGTGATGGCGGTGTACACCTTGTGGAAGAAGGACTTCGGCTCCCTGCACAAGCCGGTGGCGATAGGGCGGCGCGAAATGGCGATAGGCATGGCCATAGGCGGCGCGATTGGTTTTTACGACGGCCTGTTCGGCCCCGGCACCGGCAGCTTCCTGATGTTCCTGTTCATCCGCTTCTTCGCTTTTGATTTTCTGCACGCCTCGGCCTCGGCCAAGGTGGTGAACCTGACCACCAATTGCGCGGCGCTGCTGTTCTTCATTCCGGCCGGCCATGTGCTGTTCCAGTACGCGCTGCCGATGGCGGTGTGCAATATGGCCGGCGCGACGGTGGGCACCTGGGTGGCGATGAAGAAGGGCACCGGCTTTGTACGGGTGTTGTTCCTGCTGCTGACCTCCACCTTGATCCTCAAGCTGGGCTGGGACATCTTCCACGGCTGAGAACCTGTTCAAGTCCGCCGCGCTTGGCTAGACCCGGCGCGGCGCGCGCTGTTTCGCCAAGCGCAGGCGCCGCGCTCCCTTCATTTCCTCCGCTGTTTTCCCTCTAGATCTCGCGCTGGCTGGCGGCATCGTCAAAGGCTTTTGGGCCCTGCCGGCTTTTGAACTCTGGCGCTGCGTCCTTTATGATGCGGGTTGTTGTCATCTGCGCCGAGAGTTTATGCATCCATCACGTTGCCCGCCGGCCGCGCTGGCGCGGCATTTGCGCGAGCTGCCCAATATCGGCCCCAGCCTGGCCGAGGACTTGCGCCTGCTCGGCATCGACGAGCCGCGCCAATTGCGTGGCGCCGACCCCTTGCGGCTGTACCATCGCTTGTGCGAGCTCACCGGAGCGCGCCAGGACCCGTGCGTGCTGGACACGCTGATGTCGGTGGTGCATTACATGGACAGCGACGAGGCGCGGCCGTGGTGGAGCTTCACCGCCGAGCGCAAGGCGAAAGGCGGCTATTGATGGCGCGGCCGGACCCCGAATTCAAATTGAGCGCCTGCCACGACTGCGATCTGCTGCTGCGGGTGCCGATCGTGGGCGAGGACCGGGTGTGCTGCCCGCGCTGCGGCGCCGTGGTGCACCGCTACGGCGCGCAGCGCCAGGACGCCGAGCTGGCGCTGCTGCTGACCGGGGTGATCGCCTTTCTGCTGGCCAATGTCTATCCGGTGGTGACGCTGGAGGCGGCCGGCGTCCGCAGCGCGGCCACCCTGTGGCAGACGGTGGTGGCGCTGGAGCGCCAGGGCATGCTGTCGGTGGCGATGCTGGTGATGTTCACCGGCATCGTGATGCCGTCGCTGGAGTTGGGCAGCATGCTCTATGTGCGGCTGCCGCTGGCCTTTGGTCACGTGCCGCGCGGCTTTCCCTGGCTGATGCGGTTGAAGATATTGACCCGGCCATGGTGCATGGTGGAGGTGTTTTTGCTGGGCATCCTGGTGTCGCTGGTCAAACTGGTCAGTCTGGCCACCGTGCATGTGGGCGTGGGCCTGATGGCCTTGTTCGCCTTGATCATGCTGATGGCGGCCACCGCCAGCCGTTTCAATCCGGAAGATTTGTGGGAGCGTTATCAGCAATGTCGGGCTTAGAAGTGAAAACCGCTGCCGACGCCAGCTTGTGTCTATGCCACGGCTGCGGCCTTCTGTGCCGGATCGGTGAGGGCGCGCAAGCCTGCCCGCGCTGCCACGCCGCGCTGCACTCGCGCAAGCCGCACAGCCTGCAGCGCAGCTGGGCCTTGCTGCTGGCTGCGATGGTGGCCTATCTGCCGGCCAATCTGCTGCCTATCATGGAAACCTCCACCATCATGGGCATGCAGAACGACACCATCATGAGCGGGGTGGTGTATTTGTGGAAGTCCGGTTCCTGGCCGCTGGCGCTGGTGGTGTTCACCGCCAGCGTGCTGGTGCCGCTGCTGAAGATTCTGGCCTTGCTCTTGCTGCTGGTGACGGTGCAGCTGGGCTCGGGCTGGGCGCCGCGGCAGCGCACGCGGCTGTATCGCATCGTCGAGGTGATAGGCCCGTGGTCGATGCTGGATATTTACGTGGTGGCCTTGATGGTGGCGCTGGTGCAATGGCAGTCGCTGGCGTCGATCAAGGCGGGACCGGGGGCGATCGCCTTCGGCACGGTGGTGGTGCTGACCATGGTGGCGGCAATGAGTTTCGATCCCAGGCTGATCTGGGATCCGGTAAAGGAAGATGATGAGCAGTGATAAACCCGAAACCCCGGCCGAGGCCGACGACGATCTGCCGCTGGCGGTGCCGGTGAAGCGGCGGCGCTGGTCGCCCTCGCTGGTGTGGCTGATTCCGGTGCTGGCGGCGGTGATAGGCGGCTGGCTGGCGGTGAACGCCGTGCTGTCGCGCGGACCCACCATCACCATCGCCTTCCAGAACGCGGAAGGCCTGGAGGCGGGCAAGACCCGCATCAAGTACAAGGATGTGGAAATCGGCGAGGTGAAGGCGGTGTCGGTGAGTCCGGATCGCCAGGCCATCCTGGTCACCGCCGAACTGAGCAAGAACGTGGATGACTACCTGGTGGCGGACAGCCGCTTCTGGGTGGTGCGGCCGCGCATCTCCGGCGGCAGCGTGTCCGGCCTGGGCACGGTGCTGGGCGGCTCCTACATCGGCATGGACGTGGGCAAGAGCAAGGAGCGCCGCACCGAGTTCAAGGGCCTGGAAGTGCCGCCCATCATCAATGCGGACCTGCCGGGCAAGATGTTCGTGCTGCGCTCCGACAACCTGGGCTCGCTCAATGCCGGCTCGCCGGTGTATTTCCGCCGCGTGCCGGTGGGGCAGGTGGTGGGCTATGAGCTGGACCCTGCCGGCAGCGCGGTGAAGCTGTCGGTGTTCGTCAACGCGCCCTACGACCACTTCGTCACCGTCAACAGCCGCTTCTGGCATGCTAGCGGCATCGACGTGGCCATCGGCGCCAATGGCCTGAGCGTCAATACCCAGTCCTTGGCGGCGATCGCGCTGGGCGGCATCGCTTTCGAAACCCCGTTGAGCGACGGCCCGGACAAGACACCGGACGCCAAATACCTGTTCCTGCTCAATGAAACCCGCGAGAAGGCGCTGCAAAACCGCGACCGCGAAACCCAGTCCTTCCGCTTGAAGTTCCGCCAGTCGGTGCGCGGCCTGACCGTGGGCGCGCCGGTGGATTTCCGCGGCATCACTTTCGGCGAGGTCACCGCCATCGGCATCGAATACGCGGCGGATCGCAAGGATTTTGACATGACGGTGGATATCCGCACCTATCCCAGCCGGCTCAACACCTTGTCCGGCGACCATCGGCTGTCGGCGAAGATTTCGGTGGAATCGCTGGTGCGCAACGGTCTGCGCGCCCAGCTGCGTTCCGGCAGCCTGATCACCGGCCAGCTCTACGTGGCGCTGGATTTCTTCCCCGAGGCCAAGCCCGCCAAGGTGGTGATGCGCAACGGCATGACCGAGCTGCCGACGCTGCCGGGCGATCTGGAGGAATTGCAGCGGGTGCTGCAGCGCATTGCGCGCCGTCTGGACAAAGTGCCGTTCGACAGCATAGGCGAGGAGCTGAATCAGTCGCTGAAATCGCTGCATCAGACGCTGGACGGCATGCGCAAGCTGTCGGAAAACATGGATGGCAAGGTATTGCCGCAGGCGGTGAAGACGCTGGAAGACTTGCAGAAAACCTTGGAAAGCACGCGTCAGACGATGCGGGCGGATTCGCCGCTGCAGCAGGACGTGCGCGCCGCGGCGCAGGAGGTGTCGGAAACCGCGCGCAGCTTCCGCGCCTTGGCCGACTATCTTGACCGGCATCCGGAGGCGCTGATCCGCGGCAAGGGAGATAAGAAATGAAGATCATCGCATTGAGCCTGACGGCGCTAGCGCTGCTGAGCGCCTGCGCGTCGTCGCCCACCACTTTTCACCAACTGCGCCCGGCGTTGCCGGCCGCCAGCCAGAACCCGGCGCAGGGCGTCAGCGTGATGGTGGGCCCGGCCACGCTGCCGGCCGGCCTGGAGCGGCCGCAGCTGGTGGTGGAGGGCGCCGGCGGCAATATCGAGCTGCTGGATCTGCAGCGCTGGGCCGGTCCGCTGGACCGCATGTTGAGCCAGACGGTGGCGACCGATGTGTCCCGCGCCTTGGGCTTGGTCAGCGTCTACGCCTATCCGCAGCCGGGCATGGGCGGCGGCGATGTGCGGCTGCTGCTGGATGTGCGCCAGCTGCGGCTGCGTCCGGGGCGCGACGCGACGCTGGAGGTGGCTTGGCAGGCTGTGCCGGGTCGCGGCGAGCGCCAGCCGCTGGCCAGCGGCTATTTCAACCGTAGCCAGCCGCTGGCCGCCACCGATGCCACGGCCGCCGCCGCGGCGCTGCAGGCGCTGGTGACGGAGCTGAGCCGGCAGTTGGCCGGCGACCTGGGGCCGGCGCTGGCGGCGTTCAAGCCTTAGAACCTGTTCAAAGTCTGCTGCGCGTCGGCGATACGGCGTTGAAACCAAGCTCAAAATGCTCATGTACCAGGTGTACATTCCGCTTTTTCGCTTGTTTTCGCCTTGTCTCGCCCTTGCTCGCGAGACTTTGAACAGGCTCTTAGAAGCTAAAGGGCTTCAAGGTCTTTTTCGGCCTGGCGCGCGAGCGTAAACCGGTTCTTAAGGCGCCGGCGGTCGCCGTTGCGCCCAAGGCTGGGCCTGTTCCAGCTGGCGCGCCAGCCGCAGCAGCGTTAGCTCGTCGCCGCAACGGGCGACGAATTGCACGCCTATCGGCAGGCCGGCGGCGTTCCAGTGCAGCGGCACGCTCATCGCCGGCTGTCCGCTCATATTGAATGGTATGGTCCAGCCCAGGTATTCCATCATCCGGCGCGAGGTTTCCGGGATCAGCTGGCCGAAGCGCAAGGTCCAGTCCCAGCCCAGCTTGCCCAGGACCCAGCGCGATAGCGTCGCTTCGGCCGGACTGGGTCCCAGGCTGCCGATCGGCGCCGGCGGCTGGTTCAGCGCGGGCGTGGCCAGCACGTCGTAGCCTTGATGGAAGGCGTCCATCGTCCGGGTTTGCGACCAGATGAAGCCGCGCGCCCACGCCAGTTCGCCGGCGCTGAGCCGCTCGCCGTAACGCGCCAGCGCCCAGCTGGCCGGTTCCAATTGCGAATAGCGCGCGGCGGTGCCGGTCTGGCGCTCGATGTCGCGCAGCAGGCCGGCCATCTCGGCGCAGATCAGCACCAGCATCGCGCGCTGATAGTCTTCCGGCGGCGCCAGCGGCAGCTGGACTTCCTCCACTTCATGGCCCAGGCCGGCCAGCAGCGCCAGCGCGCCGTCCAGTGCGGCGGCGCAATCCGCGTGCAGCGCGCCGCCGAGAATGGGGCGCTTGGTCCAGGCGATGCGCAGCTTGCCGGGCTCGCGTTGGTGCGCGCCGAGAAAGTCTTGCTCCGGCGCCGGCCAGTAATAGGCTTCGCCGCCGCTGGGCTTGCCGGCCAGCAGGTCCAGCATCGCCGCGCTGTCGCGCACGCTGCGCGTCAGCGCGTGCTGGCAGACCAGGCCTTGCCAGCCCTCGCTGTAATCCGGGCCGGCTGGGCTGCGGCCGCGGCTGGGCTTGAGGCCGAACACGCCGCAGTTGGAGGCGGGGATGCGGATGGAGCCGCCGCCATCGCCGCCATGGGCGATGGGCACGATGCCGGCTGCCACCGCCGCGGCAGAGCCGCCGCTGGAGCCGCCCGGCGTCAGCGCCAGATTCCAGGGATTGCGGCTGGCACCGTAGACTTCGGATTCGGTATAAGGGCAGAGACCCAGTTCCGGCGTGGTGGTCTTGCCGATGAAGATCAGGCCGCCCTGGCGGTAGCGTCGGATGATCTCGGCGTCGCGCGGCGCGACATAGCCGTCGAACAGACGGCTGCCGTTGCGGGTGGGCACGCCGGCGATATCGGCCAGCAAGTCCTTGATCAAGACCGGGCTGCCGGCGAGCGGGCCGCCGCCCTGCGGCTGCGCCAATTGCGCTTGGGCCTGTTCCGGCAGCGGCAGGCATACCGCGTTCAGCGCCGGATTCCATCGTTCCAGCCTGGCCTGGGCGGCCGCCGTCGCCTCGCTGGCCGCGATCTCGCCGCTGGCGATCAGCTGGGCCAGGCCGATGCCGTCGTAGTCTTCGTATTCTTTGAAACAGATCATGCCCGCTCCCTGTGATTTACATGGAATTTGCCGTCGTGTCGCTGCTCGCCATTGTAATGGATGGCTGTGTCTTGTTGTTCAAGTCGCAACAAAATAAAATCGCATGTGCTTGATTGTTGCTTGATGAAATGCATTTCAAATTTTTGGAGGTGGCGATGCGGAATGAGGGAAGGCATGCCTGCGCAGCGCTGGTGCTGGCGGCATTGGCGAGTGGAGCGTCGGCGGTTGAGACGCCGGGGCGTTTGCGCGCCCAGGGCAAGGAGTCGGTATACGCCTATGCCGAACTGGCCAAGGGGCGCGAGGTGTTCGACGCCTTCCGCGCGCTGGCACCGGGTGCCGAGCTGCGCTACCGCCTGTATCCGCATCCGCCGCGGCAGGGCGTGGGCCTGGCCTGGCGCGATGGCGGCGGCACCAAGGGCGCGTTGCGGCTGGCCGGCGACAACAGCTTCACCATGGCGCAACTGGCGGGGCTGGAGCGGCGCAATGCCTGGCTGGTGGCCAGCTTGCCGCCGGCGGAACTGAGCTGGCGGCCGGTGGTGCGCAGCAGCGGCCTGCCGGCCAATGTCCGGCGGCTGGGCGATTTGCGGTTGGAGTGCCTGGTGGGCGCGCAGAGCCGGGTCAGCCTGCGCGATGAGCGCAAAGTGGCCTGCCTGCCGCCGCCCAATGCCATGTGCCAGGATGATGTGGTGGCTTGCGCGCGGCGGGCCTCGGTGGCCTTGGGCGAGGTCATGCTCAAAGGGCTGACGCGCTTGCAGGGGGAGAAGAACCCCTATGAGCAAGGGCGCGCCCAGTATCTGTTCATCGCGGACAAGCCGGTGTTCAGCGCCACCTTGCAGGAGGGCGGCCGGCAGTTCACCCTGCCGGCGATCTGGCTGTATGGCCGCGCCGAGCCATTCACGCCGTTTTTCCAATGGCCGTACCCGCGCGAGTATTTGTACTCGGTGCCGCTGGAGGTGGGCGAGTGGTCCGATGACGCCTTGGTGGTGCTGGAGCCCATGGTGGCGGAGGGGGGCAAATGAGGCCGGGACGGATATTGGCGCTATGCTGCGCCTGCTGGCTGAGCGCGTGCGCCAGCAGCGGCAGCCAGCAATTGGAAGGCGTGGACGAGCCGGCGGTGAAACGCGTGTTGCAGCGCGGCGGTGGCCGGCAAGAAGTGCTGGCGGCTTTCGGCGAGCCGCAGGACAGGATCAAGTTCGCCAATGAGCGCGAGCTATGGGTCTACAGCTACATTCAGTACCGGGCGCAATTGCAGAATTTCACCGATCTGGCGCCCTTGATCGGCGCGCAGAACCGCTTCGACAAAGAGCTGGTGCTGCTGTTCGATCCCGGCGGCAAGGTGCTGCAATGGCGGCTGTCCACCCGCGAGGAAGTGCGCGGCACCGGGCTGCTGAACCAGCCGCTGCCTGACGAGCGCTGAGCGGCGACGAGGATGCCGCGTAGCCAGTTGCGGCGGCATCCCCTACAATAGGGGCAAAATGCAACAGCGGACTTGACGATGGCTTGCGGTTTGGCCTGCTTCTCGCCTTGAGTGCGAGGGCCGGCGCGAATGCCGCGGCGCGCGCAAGCCGCTTTTTTATTGGCGGAATGAAATGATGGAACCAGTGCGCTTGTCAAAACGCATGGCCGAGTTGGGGCTGTGCTCGCGCCGCGAGGCGGATAGCTATATCGAACAAGGGTGGGTGAAGGTGGACGGCGAAGTGGCCATCCTGGGGCAGAAGGTTTTGCCGCACAATCTCATCGAGGTGGACAAGAAAGCGCAGGACGCGCAGGCCTCGCGCGTGACCATCCTGCTGAACAAGCCCATGGGCTATGTGTCCGGCCAGGCCGAGGACGGCTACGAGCCGGCGGTGGTGCTGGTCAAGCCGGAAAATCAGTGGGCCGAGGACAAGAGCCGCCGCCGCTTCTCGCCGCAACATCTGAAGGGCCTGGCGCCGGCTGGCCGCTTGGACATCGATTCGGTGGGCCTGCTGATCCTGACCCAGGACGGTCGCGTGGCCAAGCAGGTCATCGGCGAGCATTCCAGCGTGGACAAGGAATATCTGGTGCGGGTGGAAGGCGAGCTTTCCGACGAAGGTTTGCGCCTGCTCAACCACGGCCTGGAGCTGGATGGTAAAAAATTGCTGCCGGCCACGGTGGCCTGGCAGAACGAGGACCAGCTGCGCTTTGTGCTGCGCGAGGGCAAGAAACGCCAGATCCGCCGCATGTGCGAACTGGTGGGGCTGCGCGTGGTGGGCTTGAAGCGCATTCGCATCGGCAAGGTCAAGCTGGGCAATCTGCCCACCGGGCAGTGGCGCTATCTGCGCGACGACGAGTCGTTCTAGGCGGCGTGGAATCGATGATTATTTAGCGGAGGACGGATGTTAGGGCGCTTGTTGCAACGATGGGGGTTGGATGCCGAGAGTCGGCGGCGCCAGCGTGAGCAGGAGCAGGCGATCGAGTTATTGGTCGACGCCACCGACAAGCGCCTGCGCTTGTCGTCCGGCTACCAGCAGGCCTTGGCGCCCGGCATGCGCATCACCCAGGCTTATCTGGCGGAACTGCCGAGCCGGATGCCGGAGCCCTTGTGTCTGTCCCTGCGCGGCTTTGCGCAAGATCCACGGCTGGGCCTGCTGTTTTCCGGTCCGGCCAGCCTGCTGTCCTGCCTGCGGCAGAGCGAGCCCTTGCGCAATTTCTTCCTGTCGGCAAGCCAGGGCGACGAGGCCTGGGCTCTGTTGTCGATGGCGCGCAGCGAGACCGGCCGTCTGGGGGTGGCGATGGAGGGCGGCGAACTGCGGCGCGAGGTGCCGCAGCAGGTGGTGAGCTTCGACGGCCATCGGCTGGCGATGCCCTGCGCGTCGCGCGAGCTGCTGCTAGAGAGCAGCGCGCGGCGCAGCCAGGAAATGCTGACCACGGTGATCGCCCGGCGCTTGAGCCTGCTGGAGCAGCTGCGCCAGACGCTGGACAATGAGATGTCGCGTTTGCAGCTGCGCATGAGCGTGCTGCGCTGCGAGGCCGGCACCGTGGTGGATGGCTCCTCGGACGGCGCGCCCTTGCCGGATACCTGCGAAGGCGTGCAGCGGCGCATGGACGAAATCGAGCCCCAATTGCGCGAAGCGCGAGGCGCGCTGAGCCTGGAAGGATTGCTGGAGACCGTGCGCCAGGTGCTGGAACATCCGGCCGAGCATTTCCGGCTGGAGTGGCAGACTCTGTATTTGAACCGCATGGGCGTCAAGCAGGACGGGCCGGGCGAGGATGTCACCGAACTGGCGTTCGAAGAGCTGGTGCTGGGGCGGGCTCAGCCGCTGCGGCGCGCGCTGATGCCGGTGCGGGTGACGCGGCAGGCGCTGGCGGAACTGGAGCGGGAGTTCGGCAGCGAATGAGCGTGGCGCGCGGACAGCAAAGCCGGCTTTGCAAAGCTGAAACAGCGACTATGCTTCAACTGTAGAGTCGCTTTCGATCAGCCTTCAGGGCGGCTGATTGAGTCTGCCCCGGCACCAGGCCGGGGTTTTTTTGCGCCCGTTTCATCGCAATGGAATATTTTGCGCCGGGGGCGCGCGGAACGCCCGCCAGGGCTTGCTTTGTGCTATCCTTGCGCCCCTCTTCAGCAACGACCGTGACCCGTCACTCAAGCCATGAAAGATCCTTGCGATCACTACACCTTCGATCTGATTGGCGGCGTCCGCAAAAAGCCGGGCCGCAAGCCCTTGGGCGAGCGCGCGATGACGGTGGCCGAGCGCAAGCGCCGCAGCCGCGAATTGCGTCGCAGCCGTCTGCAGGAGCTGTCGGTGACGGTGGAGTTGAGCCGCGATGCGCAGAAGTCGCTGGACAAGATGATAGAGTGGTGGGGCGTCAGCAAGAAGGAAGCGATCAATCGCGCGCTGATGATAGCCTGTCAATCGCAGACTGGACGCACCGCGCAGCTGTTCGAGTTCGATCTGCCGCCGGAGGCGCGGCGCAAGGGCAAGAAGGCGGCGCCGGGCGCTTGAGGCGGAGCGGACATGCAAAAGGCCGGGCAAATCGCCCGGCCTTTGCTATTGGCGCGCGGGTGTTCAGCCGTAGCGCTTGGCGGCCTCGATCGCCAGGCCGCTGCCAATGCTGCCGAACAGATCACCTTCCACGTGACGGGCCTGGGGCAGCAGGCGCTTGATGCTGTCGCGCAGCGCCGGCACGCCGCTGGAGCCGCCGGTGAAGAACACGGTGTCGATGTCATCGGCCTGGGCGCAGGCGTCGCTCAGCAAGCGGCGCACGGTGGCGCCGATCTGGCCCAGCATCGTGTCTATGCTGTGGTTGAACTGCTCGCGGCTCAGTTCGCAATGCAGACCGGCTTCGATGTGGTTCAGGTCCAGCCGGTGCAGTTCCTGATCCGACAGCTCGATCTTGGCCGTTTCCACCTGCATCGCCAGCCGGTGGCCGGCGCGGTCCTGTATCAGCCGGAACAAGCGGTCCAGCACCTGCGGCTGCGCCGCGTCGCGGTGCACGTCCTGCAGGTCCATCCAGGCCTTGCGGGTGTAGGCGAAGTTGATGGTGTGCCAGGTGGCCAGGTTGAAATACTGGCTGGACGGCATCTCCGCGTTATTGCGCAGCCGGCTCTTGAAGCCGAACAGCGGCATCACGCCATGCAGGCTCAATTGTTTGTCGAAATCCGTGCCGCCGATGTGGACGCCGCCGGTGGCGAGGATGTCGTCACGGCGCTCGTCCAGACGGTGGCGTTCCGGCGCCAGCCGAATCAGGGTGAAGTCCGAGGTGCCGCCGCCGATGTCGACGATGAGCACCAGTTCTTCGCGCCCCAGCCTAGCCTCGTAGTCGAAGGCGGCGGCGATGGGCTCGAACTGGAAGGAAATATCCTTGAAGCCGACCTGACGCGCGATTTCGCCCAGCGTGGCCTCGGCTTCGGCGTCGGCCTTGGGATTGTCGTCGACGAAATGCACCGGGCGGCCCAGCACCACCTGTTCGAAGGGGCGATCGGCGGCGCGGTCGGCGCGCAGCTTCAATTCCTGGATGAATAGGCTGAGCAGGTGGCGGAATGGCAGCGCCTTGCCTTGCACTTCGGTCTGGCTGTCGATCAGGTTGGAGCCCAGCAGGCTTTTCAGCGAACGCATCAGTCGGCCTTCATAGCCTTCCATGTATTCCTGCAGCGCGAGCCGGCCAAACACGGAATGATCTTCTTCGTAATTGAAGAACACCACCGAGGGCAGGGTGATCTTGCCGTCTTCCAGCGCCAGCAGCGTGGCCTCGTGCGGGCGCAGCCAGCCAACAGTGGAGTTGGACGTGCCAAAGTCGATGCCGCAGGCGCGGGCTGTAGTCAGCGTATTCATATTCCCTCCGGTAAAGCGAGGCGCGATGGTACGCGGATTGGCGCGGCATGGGAAGGCATGGGCAGCAAAATCAAGCGCTTTGCCGTGGCGAAGACCGGTCTTTTGATCTGGCTGGCCGGTGGCGGCGAGACGATGCGTGTATGCTGAAAGCGTGCTCCGCGATGCGTTGGGGCGGGTGATGGACTGATTGAAAGGATCCAGGCATGAATAAACTGATCGTGATGTTTGTTGCGCTTGCGCTGGGAAGCGGCAGCCTGTCGGGCTGTGCCAATATGTCCGAGACGCAGAAAGACACCGGCACCGGCGCGGCGATAGGCGCGGTGGCGGGCGCGGTGCTGGGCGGCCTGACCGCCGGCGGC
>NZ_JAJOHW010000005.1 GCF_021129195.1 Chromobacterium aquaticum
GGCGTGGACCTGGCGCTGACGGGCGCGTTCGGCGGCGAGGTCGCGCTTGAGCTGCAGCGCGACGCCGTCCACGCTCACCACCAGTCCGGGCGCGCCGCGTCCGGGCGCGTACAGCGCGCTGGCCGGGTGCGGACGCACTTTCAGCTGCAGCCGCAAGCCGGTCTCGTCCAGCCGCAGCAGCGCGCGCAGAACGGCGTCGGCCGGCTGGCTGGGCAGGCTGTCGTCGAAGCTGGCGCTGACGTCGTGCAAGGGCAGTTCCGGCGCGATGTCGCGGATGGCGTCCAGCACTTTCTTGCGGGCGTGCCAGGGCAGGCTCAGGCTGTGGCCAAGCAGGGCGGCGATCTGGCGCACTTCCTCGTCCAGCCGGTAGACCGCGAGCCGGTCCGGCGCCAGCTTGCGCCACAGCACGCCGGCGCAGGCGGCGATGCCGGGCGGGCTTAGCCGCAGGGAGATCTGTTCGCCCTGGCGCTCGAGTTCCAGCGCCACTTGGCCGGCTTCCACCCGCAGCGGCTGTTCCGGCGCGTCGGCCCAATACAGCGCCGGGTGGCCGACCAGCAGCGGCAGCGCGGCTAGCGCGTCCAGCGCCGCGTGCCCGTCGGCGGCGATGTCGGCCTGCAAGGCGGCCAGCGCGCGCAGGATCAGCCGGTCCTGGCCGCTGAGCCAGTCCAGTTGCTCTTGTTCCGCCAGCAGCCTGGCCAGCGGCAGGCGCCGGCCGCGGCCATGGCCGTCGGGACCTCGCGTTTGCTCGCAGGGCTGCAGTTCGACGCCGGAGGCTTCGATGCGCAGCCGCCAGGCCAGGCGGGTGGCAGGGATGTGCATGCGGGAAGGCGCCGCCGCATCGAAGCGGCGGCGTTCAGGCTTAGACGCGGCTCAGCGCGCGGGCGGCGGCGGCCAGGGTCTGCTCGATGAGGTCGTCGCTGTGGGCGCTGGAGACGAAACCGGCTTCGTAGGCGGACGGCGCCAGGTAGACGCCTTCGTCCAGCATCGCGTGGAAGAAGCGCTTGAAGCGTTCGATGTCGCAGCGGGTGGCTTCGGCGTAGGACTTGGGCGCGTGCTCGCTGAAGTAGAAGCCGAACATGCCGCCCACGCTGTCGCTGCTCATGGTCACGCCGGCCGCGCGCGCGGCGTCGGCCAGGCCCTGGGCCAGGCGCGCGGTGCGGCGGCCCAGCTCTGCGTGGAAGCCCGGCTGCTGGATCAGCTTGAGGGTGGCGAGGCCGGCGGCCACCGACAGCGGATTGCCGGACAGGGTGCCGGCCTGGTAGACGTTGCCCAGCGGCGCGATGCAGGCCATGATGTCGGCGCGGCCGCCAAAGGCCGCCAGCGGCATGCCGCCGCCCACCACCTTGCCCAGCGTGGTCAGGTCCGGCTTGATGCCGTGCAGGCCCTGGGCGCAGTTCAGCGCCACGCGGAAGCCGGTCATCACTTCGTCGTAGATCAGCACCGCGCCGTGTTGCTCGGTCAGGCTGCGCAGCGCCTGGACGAACTCGGCCGAGGGCTGGATCAAGTTCATATTGCCGGCGATCGGTTCCAGGATCACGCAGGCGATCTGGTCGCCGATTTCGCGGAAGGTCTTGTCCAGCTGTTCGACGTCGTTGTACTGCAGCACCAGGGTGTGCTTGGTGCAGTCGGCCGGCACGCCGCCGGAGGACGGGTTGCCGAAGGTGAGCAGGCCGGAGCCGGCCTTGACCAGCAGGCTGTCGGAGTGGCCGTGGTAGCAGCCTTCGAATTTGACGATGAGGTCGCGGCCGGTGAAACCGCGCGCCAGGCGGATCGCCGACATGGTGGCCTCGGTGCCGGAGGAGACCAGGCGCACTTGCTCGACCGAGGGCAGCAGCTTGCGGATTTCCTCGGCGATCAGCACTTCGCCCTCGGTGGGCGCGCCGAAGGACAGGCCGCCGACGGCCGCTTCCTGCACCGCGCGCACCACGTCCGGGTGGGCATGGCCGACGATGGCCGGGCCCCAGGAACCTACGTAGTCCAGATACTGTTTGTCGTCGGCGTCCCAGAAGTAGGCGCCTTCGGCGCGCTTGACGAAGCGCGGCGTGCCGCCGACCTGGCCGAAGGCGCGCACCGGCGAGTTGACGCCGCCGGGGATGGATTTCTTGCCACGTTCAAACAGTTCCAGATTGCGGGACATGTGCGTTTCCTTGTCGGGCGGCCGCGGCCGCGGGTGTGTTCGGATTGGGCGCGGGCGCTGGACCCGCCATTGGCCGCTATTTTAACCGAGGCTGGTGTGGGTGGGCTATGAGTGATATATGCTTTTGACCATGTCATTTTCGATAGAGAACGCGTCATGAAAAAAGCCGTATTTTTCTTATTGGATGAGTACGCCGAGTGGGAAAGCGCTTTTCTGGCCAGCCGGCTGGCGATGAGCAAGCAGTGGTCGGTGGCCACGGCCTCCTTGGAGCGGGGCGTGTGCAAATCCATGGGCGGTTTTACAACGGTTGTTGACTACTCTCTGATGGATATTCCCGGCGATACCGCGCTGTTGGTTTTAGTCGGCGGCAACGGCTGGGGCCTGGACAGCCCTGAGTTGAGGGAGAGGGTTGCCGCTTGCTTGGCAACAGGGGGTGTCGTGGCGGCAATTTGCGGGGCGGTGGATTTTTTGGCGCGAAATGGCTTGTTGAATGATTATCGCCACACCGGCAATGCCCAGCATTTGTGGGCGGAATATCCGGAATATCGCCATCACGCAGGCTTTATCGCAGCGCAAACGGTGCGGGATAGAAACCTGATCACGGCGAATGGAACCGCGGCCATGGAGTTTTCGGAAAGCGTATTAAAATCTGTGCACGCGGGTGATGCGGCGGGAATAGAGATGGAGCATAGGCTATTCAGAATGGGCTACCATGATTACGTTCTGCAATATGGCAACCCATTCGCATAGCGCTGATCCAAGCTGGAAGTAGCCTATAGCGGCAGACCGGCAAGACTACCAGCGGCTATAAGGGTTCTTGGACAGATAGGCGTTGGTGTAGCGGCCGTCCTCGGTGACTTCCGCGCCTATCCATTCCGGCTTGTCGAAGGGGGTGCTTTCATCCGGCAGTTCGATTTCTGCCAAGACCAGGCCGGCGTTTTCGCCGAAGAATTCGTCCACTTCCCAGATGAAGCCTCCATGCTCGATGCGGTGGCGCAGCTTGTCCACCACCATCGGGCACATCGCTCCCATGATGGTTTGCGCGTCGGCCAGCGGCACCGGGTATTCGAACTCGTGGCGGCTGACGTTGCTGATATTGCTTTTCAGCGTCAGCCAGGCTTGGTCGCCGACCACGCGCACGCGCACGGTGCGCTCCTTTTCCACCGATAGATAACCCTGGCGGTATTGCACGCCGGGGGCCAGGCCGCGCCAGGCGTCGCCGATGACGACGAAGCGGCGTTCGATTTCCACTGCCATTTCTTGCTCCTGAGAGCCTGTTCAATGCCGACACGCGGCGGCGATTGAACCGGTTCTAATGGGCGATCTGTTCGCCCTTGGGTTTGCCACAGGCTTCCGCGCGCGGCGAAATCTGCAGATACAGCGATAGGCTGCTTTGTTGGGACACCACGCCGCTGGCCTGGCCGTAAGGCGTGGCGCGCTGCGGCCAGCTGCCCACCAGTTCCGGCTGCGCGCCGATCAGGGTCTGGGCGCTGATCATGCGCTTGCCATCCTGGTCGCTCCAGCTGGCGCTGGCGCTCAGCAGCGGCTTGGCCTGGGCGCGCACCGCGGCGACGTTGCCGCCGATGCTGAGCAGGGCGTCGCCCACTTCGCGCTGGCCGGAGAAGGCGCCCTTGGCGTCCACGCACATCGGCAGCCGCAGCAGTTCGGCGCCGTCGCGGCGCAGCGTGGCCACCACTTCCGGCGGCAGCGCCGGCTTGGGCGGCAGCGGGGTGGCGGCCCAGGCGGGCAGACAGCCCAGCCACAATGCAATCCATTTGCGCATGCGATCCATCTCCTCAGAACGGTTTGACCACCACCAGAATCACCACCGCCAGCAATACCAGCACCGGCAGTTCGTTGAACACGCGGAACCAGGTATGGCTGCGGCGGTTGGTTTTGGCGGCGAAGTCGCGGTAGAGCTTGCCGCAGCAGCCGTGGTAGCCGACCAAGAGCAGCACCAGGGTCAGCTTGGCGTGCAGCCAGCCGCCGCCGATGCCGAAGCCCAGCCACAGGCCAAGACCGGTGGCCAGCGCCAGCGCGGCCAGCGGGGTCATGAAGCGGTAGAGCTTGCGCGCCATCAGCAGCAGGCGCTGGTATTCGGCGTCCTGTTCCGCCAGCGCCAGGTTCACGTAGAGGCGCGGCAGGTAGAACAGCCCGGCGAACCAGGACACCACGAAGAAGATGTGGAAGGCTTTCAGATAAAGGTAGCTCACGATGTCCTTGTCGTTGCGGAGGGTCTGTCCATGGGTGTCGGCGCCGGGCGGCGCCGGGCCTGGCCGGCGGTGTTCACGCCGACGCCTCGTAGCGTTGCCTGAGCGCCTTGGGCAGCTTGGCCAGCACCAGGCGCCGCGCGTCGGCGAGGCCGACGTGCAGCTGTTCCAGGCTCAGCGCCTCCAGCGACGACACTTCTATCCAGCGCGCCCGCGCCAGATACGGCGCCGGTCGCACGCCGGGCAGGCCGCTGAGGACGAGAAAATCGTCGGCGGCCACCTTGTACATCACCGTGTCGTCGTGGAACAGCGCGAACATCTTGCTTTCCAGGCTGAGCACGCGCCGGGTTTCCCACTTGATGTCGAACTGGGCGCCCGGCAAGGCGCGGGCCTGGGCCAGCAGCGCGTCCACGTCCTCTTTGCTCAAGCCCATGCTCAGCCTTTCTTCGCCGCCTGGTACAGCGGCATCACTTGCGGGATGCGCTGCTGCAGGTCGCGGATGCGGGTGGGGCCGGACGGATGGGTGGACAGGAATTCCACGCCGCCGCCATTGCCGGCCGCCTGCATCTTGTTCCACACATTGACCGCGGCGTTGGGGTCGTAGCCGGCGCGCGCCATCAGTTCCAGGCCCATGATGTCGGCCTCGGATTCCATGGTGCGGCTATTGGGCTTGGACAGCGCCACATCGGTGACCATGGCGGCCATGTCCATCTGGTTCTGCTTGAGACCGGCCACCGCGCCCACCAGCGACAGGCCGACTTGCTGGGCGTAAGCCTGGCTCATGCCCTCGCGCGAGTGTTCGCGCAGCGCGTGCGAGATTTCATGGCCGATGACGGCGGCCAGTTCGGCGTCGCTCAGCTTGAGCTTGGTGATCAGGCCGGAGTAGACCATGATCTTGCCGCCGGCCATCGCATAGGCATTGGGTTCGTCATTGCGCATCACATTGACTTCCCAGCGCCATTTGGCGGCGTCGGGACGGAATACCGGCGCCTGGGCGATCAGGCGCTGGGATATCCGGCGCACCCGCGCCGTCATCGCCGCGTCGGTATTGAGCTGGCCGCCGGCGCGCGCCTTGCCCAGCTGCTGGGCATAGGATTTGGCCGACATCTGCTCCACTTCCTGGCTGGACAGCAGCATGGTCTGACCGCGGCTGACGCCGACGGCGCCGCCCTGGGTGGTGTTGACCTGGGCACAGCCGGCCAGGGTGGTTGCGGCCAGCAGGGCGGCCAGGGTTTGACTCCAGAAACTTTTCATTGCGGTATGGCCTCGTGGCCGCTTGTCGGCGGCGCGGCGGAGCATCCCGGCGGGCGTTGGCGCCGGCTCAGATTTCCACCATTTCGAAATCGTCTTTGCGCGCGTCGCAATCCGGGCAAGTCCAGTTGGGCGGAATGTCTTCCCACTTGGTGCCCGGCGGGATACCATCCTCCGGACGGCCGGCTTCCTCGTCGTAGATAAAGCCGCAGATCAGACACATCCAAGTACGCATCGCATCACCTTGTGATCGAGTAAAACAGTTATTCTAAGAGTGGTCCGCGACACTGACAATGCGCCTGCCGGCCGCTCCGCCCATATACAGAACGAAGAGGTTTCCGTCTTGACCACTCAGCCCACTCCTCCCGTGGTCCTTACCCTGGCGGGCTCGGACCCTTCCGGCGGCGCCGGCATCCAGGCCGACATTCTGACGCTGGCCAGCCTGGGATGCCATCCTTTGTCGGTGATCACCGCGATTACGGTGCAGGATACCGTCGGCATCAATGACTTTATGGTGCTGGACGCGGACTGGGTCAATGACCAGGCGCGTTTTCTGATGGAAGACATTCCGGTCACCGCTTTCAAGATCGGCATGCTGGGCAGCGTGGAGAACGTGGCGGTGGTGGCGCAGCTGATCGCGGACTACCCGGACATCCCGGTGGTGCTGGATCCGGTGCTGGCCAGCGGCGGCGGCCACGAGTTGGCCGACGAGGACCTGATCGCCGCGATGCGCGACATGCTGATTCCGCAGGTGTCCATCCTGACGCCCAACAGCATAGAAGCGCGGCGCATCGCCAGCAACGACGCCGACGAGGACGAGGATCTGACGCTGGAGCAGTGCGCGCAGCGCATCCTGGCGCTGGGCTGCCCGCACCTGCTGATCACCGGCACCCACGAAAACACCAAGGAAGTGGTCAACCAGCTGTACGGTCCCGGCGGCCTGGTGCGCTCCGACGCCTGGGAGCGTCTGCCGGGCAGCTACCACGGCTCCGGCTGCACGCTGGCCTCGGCCATCGCCGGCATGCTGGCCACCGGCCTGTTGCTGCCGGAGGCGGTGCGCGAGGCGCAGGAGTACACCTATCAATCCCTGATCAACGGTTTCCGTCCCGGCATGGGCCAGTTCCTGCCCGACCGCATGTTCTGGGCGCGCGGCGACGAGGACGAAGACGATGCCGCCCAGGCTTGAGGGCTTGTACGCGGTCACGCCGGACACCGTGGACAGCGTGAGCTTGCTGAGCCAGGTGGCGGCGGTGGCGCCGCACATCGACATCCTGCAATACCGCAACAAGAGCGAGGACGCGGCGCTGCGGCTGGAACAGGCGCGGGCGCTGGCCGATCTGTGTCGGCGTCATGGCGTGCTCTTCATCGTCAACGACGATGTGGAGCTGGCGGTGCAGACGGGCGCCGATGGCGTGCACTTGGGGCGCGATGACGCGGCGCTGAGCGCGGCGCGGCGGCGGCTGGGCGCGGCGGCGGTGATAGGCGCTTCTTGTTACGACAGCCTGGAGCGGGCGCGGCGCGCGGTGGAAGCCGGCGCCAGCTATATCGCCTTCGGCGCGGTGTTTCCATCCGCCACCAAGCCGCAAGCGGCGCAGGCGCCGCTGAGCCTGTTCGCCGCCGCGCGGGCGCTGGGCGCGCCCATGGTGGCGATAGGCGGCATAGACGCCGGCAATGCCGGCCAGGTGTTGCGGGCGGGGGCGGATGCGCTGGCGGTGATCGGCGGCCTGTTCGCGCGGCCCGATCCCGCCGCCGCCGCGCGCGAACTGGCCGAGGCTTGCCGCCGGGCCGGCCGCTGAAAACAAAACCGCCGCGCTGGGCGCGGCGGTTGGCGGAGGGAAGGCTCAGCCTGGCGCTGGGCGCGAACTGCCGGCTATCAAGGCCCTGCTCACTTCCCCTGGCTTGATGATGCCGTGTTCCACGCTGTAGGCCAGCAGCTCCAGCAGATAGTCGTGGCGGAAAATCAAGGACCCTTCCCATTCACTGCCCTGTTCGCCCTGGATGGCGGGCAGGGTGATGATCACGCGCTCGCCGTCTATCGTGTCCAGCGCGAACGCTTCCACGTTTCTGGCGATGCCGGATAAGGATCTGGCGGAAGGCTTGCCATAATTCAAGGCGCGTATGCTCATTGCTGACTCCTGTCGCATCGTGGTTTCTCTTTGGCCCGCGTTGATCTTGAAATGGCCCCGCGCTTGCCGCGGACGCCGGCTTGGCGCCGTTGGCCGCTGCGCGGAGGCCTGATACCTCGTCGCGTTTTCTGACCGCGCCAATCTGTTGTCGGCGTCGGTGTTGGGTGCAGCTGAAGTTTTGATTTAGACCCGCTAACAAAACCCCTGATCCTGCGTTGCGCTTCCTTGTCGTGCTACGGGTACTGCCTGCGTCGGCGCGCCTTGGCTCAGGTTCTCTGCGAGGTGTTGTTAGCGGCTCTTAGTCGCTGTCGGGCGCCGCGCGTGCATGGCGGCATGTCGGCGGGGGATGGCAGTCCGTCCGCGCGGCAGGCTGTCCCGCGCGGGCGTTGCCCGCGCAGCCTACCGCTTCAGGCTCAGAGCATAGTCTTTTTATGCTTTTTGAGTAACTCCAGGAAAATGGAGAATCGCCGGGAAGGCGTCATAGCTGCTTGGAACCGATCAGGCGGCTGAACAGCGAGGCCGGCATTTTGCGATGCATGCCGGCGGCGATCAGCGCGTCGCAGAGCTCGGCACGGCGTTGCGACGGCAGCCCCAGCTTTTCACAGATATAGTTCTTGCTCTTGATGATGGAGTCCGCCACCCGGGTTTTGGGCTTGGGCCGGTATTTATTCATGAAATCGGCGATTTGCTTGAAATCCCAATTCAATAGCAGCAGGAAACTCACTTCCTGTTCGTATTCGGTCAGTTCCACGTCTTGCAGTTTGAATTTGCCTTGCACCTGTTCAATGCTGCAGCCGGAGCCGAACTCCAGAATGTAATTGGGCATCAGGCTGATGAAGTTGGCGACTTCGATTTCATGGGCGTAATAGACGGTGCCGAGGATGGCGCGCGTAGGCTCGTGCCGGAGCAGATGCTTGGAAAACACCCGTGCCTTGAGACCGTCGCCGTATTCATGCACGTTGAGGATGGATGCTTTGGCGTTGGGGTCGCCGCCGCGCATCAGCGCCAGGTCTTCCTGCACATAGCAATCGGCGAACTGGGCGGTGCCTTCGCAGGGCATTTCCTTGTCCAGGCGGTCGATGACATCGGCGCCGCGCGCGAGCGCCACGATCCTGGCGTAGGCGTCGCTGGCCACCAGATGGCGCGAGTTGACGTCCTTGGCGCCGACTATCATGTCGGTTTGACCGGAGAGCTGGAAGATGGACTCGCGGAACTTCGACACAAATTCGCTTTGCTCCTCGGAGAAATGTTCAGGGGATACGAGTTGGTAGTCCATAGGTGCCGCCAGAGGGTAGTGGTTTGTCATGTCGGTGCTGGGCACTTATAGGTTTTTTGTTCCGATAATGTCAATGCGAAGGGCTGTTTGGAATTGATTAACTGTACTAAAGGATGGAGCCGGCAAAATGGGCGAGGGATTGGCGACTTAGCGAATAGGCTATAGGCTTCGCATCTTTTTGTTTATTTGGCGCGCGAATTTTTTCGCTCGATAGTACTGTTTAATTTAGGAATGTAATGAACGTAATTGATTGGAAATCGGAGCTGGACCAAGGCATATACGACGGCAGTGTCGGCATCAAGATTGTTAAATTGGCCGGCGACGCCGGTTTTAGCACTTATTTGACCGAAATCGCGCCCGGCGTGGCGATCAACGGCCATTACCATTGTCATGGCGACGAGCACTACCACATCGTCAGCGGCAGCGGTGAGATGAGACTGGTGGATGTGGCCACCGGCGCGGCGCGCGAGCACGCGGTGGCGGAGCAGTGTTCCTTCGTGGTGCCGGCCAACACCCAGCACCAGCTCAGCAATACCGGCGCCGCGCCGCTGGTGTTGATGTTCAGCTGTCCGGCCAGCCATCTGGCGGACGACCGCCATTTTCTGTAGCGGCCGGCGCGTCGAAACGGAACAGTTCGGCCGGGGTGTCGTGGGTGATTTGCCGGCGGCGCCCGGCGTCCGGCAGCCACTGCTCCAATAGTTCCAGCGTGCGAGCGTAGCGGATGGAGCCGAATTGGGTGTGCGGCCAATCGCTGCCCCACAGCATGCGCTCCGGGCCCAGCGCGCCGTCGAGCAGCGGCAGCGCGGCGCGGGCGATGTCCTCGCCACGGCCGGCCAGGCCGTTGCGGTAGGCGGCGGAGATCTTGACCCAGATGCGGCCGCTGGCGGCGCCGGCGTCCAGCAAGTAGCGGAAGCCGGGGTCGTCGACGCCCAGCGCCGGGTGGGGGCGGCCGAAGTGGTCGATGACCACCTTGACTCCGGCGTCCAGCAGCGGCGGCAGCAGCAAGGGCCAATCCTGCGCCGGACGGTGCACTTCCACCTGCCAGCCCAGCCTGGCGGCGCGCGCCAGGCAGCGGCGCCACGCGCGCGACCTCAGGTCCGGCAACGGTCGGCCGAACAGATTCAGCCGCAGGCCGACCACGCCGGCGGCGTCCATGTCGCGCATCGTCGCCAGCGGGCAGTCCGGCTCGATCACCGCGATGCCGCGCAAGCGGCCGGCGCCGCGGCGCAGGCCTTGCAGCAGATAGCCGTTGTCACAGCCCAGGAAGCTGGGCTGCACCAGCACGCCGCCACGAATGCCGAATTGGTCCAGTTGCGACAGATAGGCCGGCAGCGTGGCGTCGCGGTAGGGCTTGTAGCGCAGCGGGGCGGTGCCGACCAGCCGGCGCAGGAAGATGTGGGCGTGCCCGTCTATCATCGGCCTGGCATCAGCCGCAGGCCTGACAGGCGGTCGCGCCGCGATCCAGCGCCGCGTCGATGTCGGCGGCGTCCAGCACCTGGTGCTTGATGCTGTGGGTGAGCAGGGCCAGCAGATAGTCGCGCCGGAAAATCGGCGAGCCTTCCCATTCGCTGCCCTGCGTGCCCAGGATGATGGGCGAGGTGATGATGACCCGTTCGCCTTCTATGGTGTCCAGCGCGAACTCTTCGTCGCTGATGCGGTTGGCGATGTCGTTTAGTGGCATAGATGTCTCACAATGACGGTGAAAGTGCGCGACGCTCGGCTCAGGCCGACGCTTGGGCGTCGCGGGCGCGCGGCTCGCGCGAATCGACGGGCTCGTCTTGCAGCGGCTTGCCCTTGGTTTCCGGCAGGCAGAACACCGCCAGCGCCACGATGGAGTAGGCCAGCGCCGCGCTGACGCCGATGGAGGCGCCCAGTGTCCAGCCGTCGCTCAGATAGCCGACCAGCAGCGGGAAGCCGGCGGACAGGATGCGGCCGAAGTTGTAGCAGAAGCCCACACCCGCGCCGCGCATGCCGCTGGGGTAGAGTTCATTGAACAGCGCGCCCAGGCTGGACGGAATGCCGGCGGAGAAAAAGCCCAGCGGGAAGCCCAGGACCAGCATCAGTTGATTGCTCAGCGGTGCGAACACATAGATCAGCACCGTGGCCACGCAGCAGATCGAGAACAACAGCAGGTTGAGGCGGCGGCCGATGCGGTCGAGCAGATAGGCGCTGGCCATGCAGCCGCACCAGAAGGCGACGATGATCACCGCCAGGTAGCCGCTGGTGCCGAGGATGGACAGGTGGCGCTCGGTCTTGAGGAACATCGGCAGCCAGGTCATCAGCGCGGCGTAGCCGCCGTGCGCGCCGACGCCGATCAGGGAGCCGATCAAGGTCATGCGCAGCACGCTGGGCTTGAAGATGTCCAGCAGCGGCACCGCGGGCGCCGCCTGGCGCTCGCGGCGCGGCGGCTCGGGGATGTGGCGGCGGATATAGATGATGAAGAAGGCCGGCAGGATGCCGATGGCGAACATCACGCGCCAGGCGATTTCCGCCGGAAACAGCAGGAAGATCGCCGAATACAGCAGCACCGACGCGCCCCAGCCCACCGCCCAGGCGCTTTGCACCGAGGCCATCGCCTTGCCGCGGTGTTCCGGCCGGATGATTTCCGCCATCAGCACCGCGCCGGCCGCCCATTCGCCGCCGAAGCCGAAGCCCTGCAAGGCCTTGAGCACCAGCAATTGCTCATAGCTCTGGGCGAAACCGGACAGCAGGGTGAACAGCGAGAACCAGATGATGGTGATCTGCAGCGCCAGCACCCGGCCGATGCGGTCCGACACCGCGCCCATGATCCAGCCGCCCAGCGCCGAGGCAACCAGGGTGACGCTGCCTATCAGGCCGGCCTCGGCCTTGCTCAGGCTGAAGGCGGCGATCAGCGCAGGGATCGCCAGGCTGAACATCTGCACGTCCAGCGCGTCCAGCGCCCAGCCGCCGAAACAGCCCCAGAAGGTCTTGCGCTCGCCCTGCGATACCTGCTTATACCAATGCAACATGGTGCTGCCCTTTATGGTTTTTGCTTGTTGTCGATGCGCGGCGCGCGCCACTGCCATGGCGCGCGCGGCGTGGAATCAGCGGATGTCCGCCTGGTAACGGAATTTGTCGGCGCGGCCGCGCACGCTGCGCCATTCCAGCGGGCTGCCGTCATAGGCCTTGGCCAGGCGTTCCAGCACGATGGCCGGGGTGCCGGGCGTCAGTTGCAGCAGTTCGGCGTACGGCGCGGCGATGGCTTCGGCGGTCAACGATTCACGCGCCGAGGCCACTACTTGGTGACAGCAATCCTCGTACAAGGGATAGAGCAGGTCGCCGAAGCTGGGCAGCGGAATGGCCAGCAGCGCCTGGAAGCGCGTCGCCGGCAGCCAGATCGATTCCGCCAGCAGCGGTTCGCGGTCCAGGTAGCGCAGCCGGGTCAGGTGGATGGCCTGGCCGCCGGACGGCAACTGCAGGCTGTCGGCGATGGCCGGCGGCGGCGTCAGCTGTTCGCGGTGCAGAATCCTGGCTTCGGGGATGCGGTATTTGCCATCGGCGTCGTGGAAGCGGAAAAAGCGCAGCAGCGAGGACTGGAAATTGGCCGGCTTGATGAAGGTGCCCTTGCCCTGGCGGCGTTCCACCATCTCGTCGGCCACCAATTGGTCCACCGCCTTGCGGATGGTGCCGATGGAGGTGTGGAAGCGCCCGACCAGCTCGGCCTCGGTGGGAATCGCCTCGCCGGGTTTCCAGACTCGGTTGGCGATGTCGCGCGCCAGCGCGTCGCGGACTTGCTGGTACAGGGGCAGACGCAGATCCGCCTGACGCATGTCAGTCATATGGTCATATATATGAATTAAAGCAATGGGCGCAACGATGACAAATAAGTGTGCAATGAACAAGAGCTAAAACGTTTTATCAGGGTAAATCTGTCCTAAAGGACTGTGTTTTTGGCATGGAAGCAACGCCTTGGCTTGCGAGGCCGTCGGGAGGGCATGGAGATGGAGAGGCGGAGGAAGCGCCGTACCTGGAAAGGCGGCTGGTAGAGGACGTGGCTCTGGAGATCGGCCTGAACGCGTGGCGCGGCGCGTTCCCGGCCGTGGGCCAGCCATGTCTTTACGGCATGGCTGGCCGGGGAAGCAGGATCGCGAGCGGGTGGCAGGCTTTTAGAAGCTGTTCAAAATCTCGCGAGCACGAGCGAGACAGGGCGAAAACCGCTTCGAAATGCTCATGTACCACCTGTACATTCCGCTTTCTCAACGGTTTTCAACGCCGTATCGCCGAAGCACAGCAGACTATGAACAGATTCTTAGAGGGCTGCGGCGAGACGCGAGCCTTGATCTATCGCCCGCTTGGCGTCCAGCTCCGCCGCCACGTCGGCGCCGCCGATCAGATGCACCGGCTTGCCGGCGGCCTGCAACGGCGCTTGCAGTTCGCGCAGCGGGTCCTGGCCGGCGCAGATGATCACATTGTCCACCGGCAGCAGTTGGGTTTCGCCCTTCACCGTGATGTGCAGGCCGGCGTCGTCTATCTTGTCGTAGCTGACGCCGGACAGCATGCGCACCTGTTTCATCTGCAGGCTGGCGCGATGGATCCAGCCGGTGGTCTTGCCCAGGCCTTCGCCCACTTTGCTGGTCTTGCGCTGCAGCAGGTAAACCTCGCGCGGGCTGGGATGCGGCCGCGGGCCTTGCGGACTGAGGCCGCCCGGATGCTCCACCGTCATGTCCACGCCCCATTCGCGCATGAAGGCGGCGGTGTCCAGCGAGCTGGACTTGCCTTCGTGGGTCAGGAATTCCGCGGTGTCGAAGCCGATGCCGCCGGCGCCGATGATGGCGACGCGCTTGCCCACCGGTTTGCCGTGCTTGAGCACGTCCAGGTAGTTGAGCACCTTGGGATGATCGACGCCGGGAATCTGCGGGGTGCGCGGCGCGATGCCGGTGGCCAGCACCACTTCGTCGAAGCCGGCCAGGTCCGCCGCCGCCACGCGGGTGTTCAGCTTCAGTTCCACCCCGCTCAGTTCCAGCTTGCGCTTGAAATAGCGCAGGGTTTCGTAGAACTCTTCCTTGCCGGGGATGCGCTTGGCCACATTGAACTGGCCGCCGATTTCCGCCGCGGCGTCGAACAGCGTCACCTGATGGCCGCGTTCCGCCGCCACCGTGGCGCAGGCCAGGCCGGCCGGGCCGGCGCCGACGATGGCCAGCTTCTTGGCCTGGGCGGCTTGTCCGTAGTTCAGTTCGGTTTCGCGGCAGGCGCGCGGGTTGACCAGGCAGCTGGTCAGCTTGCCCTGGAAGATGTGGTCCAGACAGGCCTGGTTGCAGCCGATACAGGTGTTGATCTCGTCGCCGCGGCCGGCGGCGGCCTTGTTGACGAAGTCCGGATCGGCCAGGAAGGGGCGCGCCATCGACACCATGTCGGCGCAGCCGTCGGCCAGAATCTCCTCGGCCACTTCCGGAGTGTTGATGCGGTTGGTGGTGATCAGCGGAATCTTCACCTTGCCCATCAGCTTCTTGGTGACCCAGGCGAAGCCGCCGCGCGGCACCATGGTGGCGATGGTGGGCACCCGCGCCTCGTGCCAGCCTATGCCGGTGTTGATCAGGGTGGCGCCGGCTTTTTCGATCTCGCCGGCCAGATGCGCCACCTCGTCCCAGGAGCTGCCGTCCTGCACCAGGTCCAGCATGGACAGCCGGTAAATGATGATGAAATCGCTGCCCACCGCGGCGCGCACCGCTTTCACGGTTTCGATGGCGAAGCGGATGCGGTTTTCGAAGCTGCCGCCCCAATCGTCGTCGCGCTTATTGGTGGCGCGGGCGATGAATTGATTGATCAGATAGCCTTCCGAGCCCATCACTTCCACGCCGTCGTAGCCGGCCTGCTGTGCCAGCCGCGCGCAGCGGGCGAAGTCGGCGATGGTTTGCCACACATCGGCATCGGACAGCTCGCGCGGTTTGTAGAAGTTGATCGGCGCGATCAGCGGCGAGGCGGACACGCATTTTTCCTGGAAGCTGTAGCGGCCGGAGTGCAGGATTTGCAGCGCGATCTTGCCGCCGGCGGCATGCACCGCGTCGGTGACCAGCTTGTGGTGCGGCACCTCGGCCTCGTCGGCCAGCATGGAAGCGCCTTCGGCGACACAGCCTTCCGGGTTGGGGCCCACGCCGCCGGTGACGATCAGACCCACGCCGCCGCGGGCGCGCTCCGCGTAAAAGGCCGCCATTTTCTCGAAGCCTTGCGGCGCTTCTTCCAGGCCGGTGTGCATCGAGCCCATCAGCACGCGGTTCTTCAGCGTGGTGAAGCCCAGGTCCAGCGGGGCCAGCAGGTGCGGGTATGCCGTCATGTTTTCGTCCTCGTGTTGGTTTCTCGCGTAGCTCATTGTGGTCGCGGCGCGCATGCGGCGCCAGCGCGGCGGGCAAGTGTTTGATTGACTTGGTTTGCCTGTGTTGGCGTTGAAGATACTTACTGGTAAGTAAGGTGTCAATCGGCCTTGCGATCCAGCCAGCCGCTGACGATGACGGATATGAAAAAAGCCACCGCGAAGGGTGGCTTTGGTTTCCAGGCCCGTGGGGCTTAGAAGTTGTATTTCAGCGAGTAGATGACGGCGTTCTCGTTGCCGGCCACGCCCAGCTTGTTGACGGCGTAGCGGTATTGCAGACCAGCGGTCATGGACTTGATCGGGGTCCACCACAGGCCGATGGCGCCGTTCTGGCCGGTACGGCGTTGAGTCGTGCCGGTCGGGCTGGCCAGGGTGGTGTATTCCTTGGCGCGGTCGAATTCGGTTTCGTGCCACTGGGTCACCGAGAACGGCTGACCGAAGGCGGTGAAGTCGAAACCGGCGACATAACCGGCCATATAGCCGTTCATATTGGCGCCGACGCCGTATTTCAGTTCCTGATGCACGCCCAGGAAGGGCTTGAACCACACTTTGCCGAAGCTCAGGTCGGTGCCCAGGCCCAGCACGCGGTTCTGGTCAAAGAAGTTGTGGCCGCGGGTGTCGTAAACGTGGGTGTACAGCTTGACCGGCACGCCGCCCACTTCCGCCAGGTTGAAACGCGCAACTACTTTGGTGGTGTAACGACGATCGCCCGCCGGGATGTCCTTGTCGTTGCGGTTCCAGTTCTCCAGGTCGAAGAAGCCGTAAACATCGCCCCAGGAACGGCCGATGCCGCCTTCGGCTTCCAGGTACTGGAAGTTGCGCTTGGCGCCGAACGGGCCGGCTTGCGTGCGATCCAGGGTGCTCGGCGACCAGTTCAGCTGGTTGAAGCTGACATTGCCGAAGGAGTAATCACCGGCTTGCGCCACGGTACAGCCGCCCACCAGAGCCAGGGCCAACAGCAGATTGCGAGTTTTCATTGTTTCACCAGATTATTGTGCGTGTAGCGTGTAGTGCGCGCGGACAGACCTGTCGGCGCGGGCGCAGACTAGCTCAGAAATATTCGTTTGCAAAGTATTTACAATCGGCCTGTCGCATTTTTGTCATTTTATGTAAATGCGATGTATTTTGAGCTGTAGATATTTGGTGTGAAACATTAAATGTTGCGGAACTACAACTTTTTGCTACAAAAATGCGCGTCCGGCCAGCCATAACGCCGCAAATCCACCTTGCCGGCCGCGCTCAATTCCACGCCGTCTTCTTCCAGCAGCAGACGCTGCCAGTCGGCCTGCTCGCTGCCCGGGCGCGAGATGCGGCCGCCAGCGCCCAGCACTCGGAACCAGGGCACGCTGACGCCGTCCGGCAAATGGCTGAGCAGCCGGCCGACGTGGCGGGAATGGCGCGGATAGCCGGCCTGTTCCGCCAAGGCGCCGTAGGTGGTGACCCGGCCGGGCGGCAGCGCCAGCAATAGCGCGATCACCTTGCGTTCGAATTCGGGCGGCATCGCGGCTCAGCGATAGCGCGGGTTGGCGACGTAGGGATTGCTGTGTTTTTCCTCGCCTATGGTGGTCAAGGGGCCGTGGCCCGGCACCACCGTGGTGTCGTCCGGCAGCAGGAACAGCTTTTGCTGGATCGCGTCGATCAGCTGCTGGTGATTGCCCATGGGGAAATCGGTGCGGCCGATCGAGCCCTGGAACAGCACGTCGCCGGCGATCAGCAGCCGCGCGCCGGCGCTGTGGAACACCACATGGCCCGGGGTATGGCCGGGGCAGTGAATCACGTTCAGCGTTTCCTCGCCCACGCTGACGCTGTCGCCTTCCTCCAGCCAACGATCCGGCGTCAGCGCCTCGCTGCGCGGAAAGCCGAACATATGGCCTTGTTGCGGCAGCTGGTCCAGCCAGAAGCTTTCCGCGCGCTGCGGGCCTTCAATCTTGACGCCCAGTTGCTCCGCCAGCCGCGCGGCGCCGCCGGCGTGGTCGATATGGCCGTGGGTCAGCAGCAGTTTTTCCACCGTCAGGTTCTGGCGGGACACCCAATCGGCGATGCGTTCGATGTCGCCGCCGGCGTCCACCACCGCGGCGCGGCGGGTGGCGTCGCACCACAGGATGGAACAGTTCTGGGCAAACGGCGTGACCGGGATCACGTGGAAATGCAGGGACATGGCGCGCTCGATTCAATGGGGATGGCCGGATTGTGGCATGAGTCGGCGCCGATGAGGAGAGGCCGGCCCGGAGCTTAGAAGCTGTTTACGATCTGCTGCGCGTCGGCGGAATAGTTAGACAAGGGCATTGAAACCCGCTTCGAAATGCTCATGTACCACGAGTACATTCCGCTTTCTCAGCGGTTTTCGCCTTGTCTCGCTCTTGCTCGCGAGACTTTGAACAGGCTCTTACAGCTTGAACTTGCCGATCAGCGTATCCAGCTCCTCGCCCAGGCGCGCCAGCAAGGTGGTGGCCTGCTGCGCCTGGCTGATGGATTCGTCGGTTTGCAACAGCATGCCGTGGATGTTTTCGATGTGGCGGGCGATTTCCTGGCTGGCGCTGGATTGCTCCGAGGTGGAAGCGGCGATATCGCCCACCGATTCCACCACCTGCTGCGCATGGCCGCTGATCTGCTGGATGGACTGCGCGGAGTCCTCGGCCAGCTTCACGCCCTGGTCCACCTGGCGCAAAGCGCCGTCCATGCTGTCGGCCGCCTTGCTGGTGTCCTGCTGCATGGTCTGGATCACGCCGGAGATTTCCAGCGTGGCCTGGGCGGTGCGTTCGGCCAGCTTGCGCACTTCGTCCGCCACCACCGCGAAGCCGCGGCCCATCTCGCCGGCGCGCGCCGCTTCTATCGCCGCGTTCAAGGCCAAGAGATTGGTCTGGTCGGCGATGTCGCGGATCACCGACACGATGCCGCTGATCTGGGTAGAGCGCTGCTGCATACCGCCCAGCACCTCGGCCAGTTCGCGCACCGTCTGCGAAATGCGGCCGATCTCGCGCACGGTGGCGTCGACATTGGCCGAGGCCTCGCTGGACAGCGTGTCCGCCTCGCGCGCGCGCTGTTCCGCCACCCGCGCCGATTCCGCGATATGACTGACGCTGACCGACAACTGTTCCACGCTGGCGGCGGTGGCGTTGGCGGCCTCGGACTGGCGCGCCGAACTGCCGCGGATCTGGTCCACGTCGCCGGACAGCTGGCGCACCGAACCCAGCACGTCGCCGGCGTGGCGGCGCACGTCCAGCATCATCGCGCGCAGCGAGCCGGTGAAGGTGTTGAAGGCGCCGGCGGCCAGGCCGATCTCGTCGCGGCTTGAGATGGGCAGCGCGCGGGTCAGATCGCCGCTGCCCGAGGCCAGCTCGCTCATCGCCGACTGCAGGCGGCCCAGCGGACGCAGCAGGCGGCTGAGCGTGGCGCCCAGCAGCAGCAGGATCAAGGCCAGGATGCCCAGGCTGATCAAGGCCGATTGCCAACTGGCGGCGCGCACCGGCGCGAACGCCTCGCTCAGCGGAATGGAGATGCGTACCGCCCATGGCATGCCGGCCTCGCCGACGGTGACGGGCATGATGAAGTGACGGAAGCCGTCGTCGCTGTCGTATTCCGCCGGCTGGCCGTTCTTGATCGCCGCCTTGGCCGTCGCCGGCAGAGTGGCGTCGGCCTTGCCGTTCAGCGCCGGGTCACGGCCGGCCAATTGCATGCCGCTATTGGAATACAAGCTCATGAAGCCGCGCTGGTAGGGCTGGACCTTGGCGGCCAGCTCCTGCAGATGGCCCAGCGCGATATCGCAGCCGGCCACGCCCAGCGCCTTGCCGTTGACCAGCAGCGGAAAGGAAATGGTGCCCATCAGGATCTTGATGTCGGGATCGACATAGGGTTCGGTCAGCATCGGCT
The DNA here is from genome assembly GCF_021129195.1 of Chromobacterium aquaticum. GTDB lineage: Bacteria > Pseudomonadota > Gammaproteobacteria > Burkholderiales > Chromobacteriaceae > Chromobacterium > Chromobacterium aquaticum. The sequence goes on from NZ_JAJOHW010000005.1 coordinate 19,199, forward strand.
TGCCGGTCTTGCGCGGCTCGGTGTAGTAGGCGCTGTCGTCGACGCCCTCGGCGCCCCACACCACGTCGACCTTGCCGCTCTTGCGATACCAATACACCCCGCTGCGGCCGGTCTTGTCGTTGTGCTCCTTGCCGGCCAGTTCCGCGTCGCGGCCATCCAGCGCATTGGGCTCCCAGATCGCCCAATAGCCGACCGCGTCCGGATTATTGGGCAGTTGGCCCTTGACGATGTCGGACAGCAAGGCGCGGGCGTTGGGCGGCAGATTGTTCTTCACCGCCACCGCGGATTCCGCCACCACCTGGGCCGAATCGTAGGTCTTGCCCAGCAGCCGCTGCACCTGGCCGGCCTCGCTTTCCGCCAGCAACTTGGCATTGTCCAGCACCGCTTGCTCGGCGTTCTGATAACCGGCATAGATATTGACGCCGGCCAGCACGCAAAAACCGATCAGGATCAACAGGCCGGAACCGGCCAGAATCTTGCCCTTGATGGTGGTGATCATGGTTTTCCCCATCGCTTCATATATGTTCTTCCCCGGTAGCATCATTGGAAGCGGACGCCGGCTGCCTGGCCGATTATTATGGTTCTGGCCCGCCGGCGGCGCTGATCTCCGATGACATCCGCCATTTGTATTAAATAGCTTAAAAAGGGTAAAGGGAAATTTTGCAAACGATGGGAGGCGTCCTCAAGGACAAGGAGATGTCGATGCAAGAGCAGACCCGTCCGCAGGAGGCGGACGGCAAGGCGGACGCGGCGCGGCGGATGGTCCTGGCGCGGCTGGCGCGAGTGGAGGCGGAGCACGGCGTGCGCATTCTTTACGCGGCCGAAGGCGGCAGCCGCAGCTGGGGTTATGCGGCGCCGGACAGCGATTACGATGTGCGTTTCGTCTATCTGCACCCGGCACCATGGTACGAGTTCGGCGGCCAGCGCGATGTGATCGAGCTGCCGTTGGCCGACGGCCTGGACATTAGCGGCTGGGAACTGCGCAAGGCCTTGCGGCTGACCCTGGGCGGCAACGCCGCGCTGCTGGAATGGCTGGCCTCGCCGCAGGTCTACCGCCAGCATGCGGCGGCCTGCCGGGTCTTGCGGGAACTGGGGCCGGAGCACTTCGCCGGCGAGGCGGCCTATTGGCATTATCTGGCGGTGGCGCGCAAGAACTACCGCGGCCGCAAGCTGGAGCAACAACTGCGACTGAAAAAATACCTGTACGTGCTGCGGCCCTTGTTGGCGGCGCATTGGGTGAAGGCGCGGCGCAGCCCGCCGCCGTTGGCGCTGGAGGAACTGGCAGCTCAGACTCTGGGCGACGCCGGTCTGCGCGCGGAGCTGGCCGGCCTGCTGGCCTTGAAGGCCGCCGGCGCGGCGCCGGAATACGGGCCGGCCACGCCCGGCCTGCAGGATTACATCGATAGCGCGATGCAGGCCTACGAAGCGGCGGCGCGACCACGCCGCCACAGCGACTGGGCGCGGGCGGACGCTTTGCTGGAGCAAGTGCGTTTGGCTTGCGGCGCTTGAATCGGCGGCAAAGACCGTGAGGTGGTGGGCCGTGTCTGACGGCGCCACCCTCCCGACAAAAGGGAGGGGGCGCGTAGCGATACCGGCGCTGGCCCGTCAGCGATTGCGCAGGCGGATGCGGCGGAAGTGCGCCTCCAGACTGATCCGCTGGCCTAGCGCCAGATAGAGCTGATGTTGGCTATCGACATGGCGGTAGACCCGGACCCGGTCCGCGCCCAACAGCATCATGATTTCCAGATAGTTGAAGAAGCCCATCCACTGGCCGCGTCCGTCGCGGTCATCAAAATCGATGTCGCGCGCGACGCGACTGAGCAAGCCCTTGCCAACGTATTCGCGGTTGTCCTTCAGCCATTGCAATAGGTGAGCCGCGCATTCGCGGCCATAGGCGCTATCGGCGGGATAGTCCTTGCTGGGCGCGGGCATGTGCCAGTAATGCGCATAGGTGCGGCCGGGGCAAAGGCGGACAAAGGGGAGCAGGGCTTCTTGGCGTGCCAGCGAGTTCAGTTTGTAGCGGCGGCGCGGGGGAAAGGTTTGAGCGTGATGCATGGTGTTTCTCCTGCTGTGACACAAGATAAACCACCTGCCGGGGAAGGCTGAGGTATTGGGCAGGCGCGTGGCAGGATTGGCGTACCGAGCTATGAAACCGGCGAGTGCATAGCACTCTCCCACCACACGCCTGCCAAGTTGGCAGAGCCATGGGTGTACTGCTTGCATAATTTCATAGCAACGGGACGCCAATCCCGTGTGCCGCATGTGGGCGGCAACGTGAGGATTGTTGCCGACCGGGTGCGGAGGGTCAAGGCATGGAGGCAAGGCTTGCGCCACATGCGGCGGTGTCCGCGAAATTGTCCTTGTAATTCAACTGTTTCCCTAACCGGCTTTAAAAGCCCCACGACGGGCGATGCGGCATCATGTCGCTATGACCCGAATATCCGACATCTCCTCCTTGCACTGGCAGCCGGCCTTGCAGGCCCGCGATCAGGCATCCCCCGCTGACATCGTCGAGAACCTCGACGACATCCATCAGGCCATGCGCATCATCCTGGGCACGCCCAAGGGCAGCGATCCGCTGCGGCCGGAGTTTGGCAGCGATTTGTTCCGTTACCTGGACTACCCGGTGGACCGCGCCCGGCCGCACGTGGTGCGCGAGGCGGTGGAGGCGATCAGCCATCCGCTATACGGCGAGCCGCGCGTGACCGTGGCGCGGGTGCTTTACAGCGTGGGTGGCAACGGCGACGCCAGGCTCACCGTGCAGTGGCGGCTGGCCGATGGCGTGATCCGCGAAACCGAGCTGCGGCTATGAGCGGCGCCGTGGCGAAGGCGGGCGGGGTGGCGCCCAATATCCTGGCCAATGACCCGCGCTTCGGCCATCTGGCACAGCTCACTACCCGGCTGGGCGACGCCGATCTGAGCACGCTGCTGGTTTACCTGGTGGATCAGGTGGACGCCGGCTGGCTGCCGGCGCTGGCGGAGCAGTTCCATGTCGCCGGCGACGAGGGCTGGCGCCTGAGCCAGGGCGCGCGCCAGCAACGCGAACTGATCAAGCAGTCCATCCATCTGCATCGCAGCAAGGGCACGCGCTGGTCCTTGCAGCAGGTGTTGGCCACGCTGGCCTTGTCCGGCCAGATCAGCGAATGGTTCGAATACGCCGGCAAGCCCTATCACTTCAAGATCCACATCGACCTGGCCGCGCGCGGCATAGCCGCCGCCACGCTGACGGCGCTGGAGGCGATGATCAACGAATACAAGAACGCCCGTTCAGTGCTGGAGCTGCTGGCGCTGGTATTGAGCAACCGCAGCGCCGTGCCGGTGCTGGCGCTGGCCACCCAGGGCGGCGAATTGGCCACGGTCTACCCGTTCCAGCTCGAATCGTTGCAGCAGCGCGCCAGTTTGAACGCGGCGCTGGCGCTCGACAGCGTGGAGGCCGCCACAGTCTATCCGTTTCAGACCACGGCGCTGCGGCAGCAGGCGCCGGTGACGCTGGGCCTGGCGTACGCCAGCGTCGAGACGGTCACGCTTTATCCCGCAGCATGAGACCCCTTGAATCTTATCCAGGAGCAATCGATGGCCAATGAGTTTTTCACGCTTCTCACCGCCAGCGGCAAGGCCAAGCTGGCGGCGGCGCAAGCCAACGGCGCGCCGCTGCAGATCAGCCAGATGGCGGTGGGCGACGGCGACAATGGCGGGTATTACACGCCCAGCGAGAGCCAGACCGCGCTCAAGCACGAAACCTGGCGCGGCGCGCTCAACCATCTGGCGGTGGATACTAACAACCCGAACTGGGTGGTGGCGGAGGCGGTGCTGCCGGACACCGTGGGCGGTTTTTACATCCGCGAGGTGGGCTTGTTCGATAGCCGCGGCGATCTGATCGCCATCGGCAAATTTCCGGAGAGCTACAAGCCGCTGCTGGCGGCCGGCGCCAATAAGCAGCTCTATGTGCGCATGATTCTGGAGGTGTCCAATACCGCGGCGGTAACGCTGCTGGTGGATCCCAGCGTGGTGCTGGCCACGCGCTCCGCGGTGGAGCAGCGCATCGCCGAGGAGTTGGCGAAGCGGGACCTGCCCTTGGCCGCTTTGCCGCTGCCCTGCGTGGCGACGGCGGACAACCGGGCGGCGCTGACCGCGGCAGCGGTGGCGGGCCAGGGCGGCACGGTATCGGTGCCAGCCGGCATCGCCATCAGCCTGGGCCAGGACACTCAATCCGGCGGCGGCAAAACAGGGACTTTGATTACCAACGCCTGGACTAGTCCGGTATTGGCGCCCGGCAGCGAGTATTTCCTGCGCGCCCAGATCGTGTCCGGTGTCTTGACTTGCTATGTGCAGAAGGGGGCGTTGACCGACGCGACGCCGGCGTCCTTGAAGGGCGCCGCCAATGGGGCGTCCGGCGGCGGTTTTTTCTCCACGGCCTTGGATGTTTGCTTGGCCCGGGTGATCACCGGCGCGGCCGGCAGCGCCCCGGTGATACAGAAAGTGATCAATCGCGGCGCAGCCAGCTGGTCGGTGACGATGAATGGCTCCGGCACCGTTTATCTGCCGTTCGACCCCTTCATCAAGACCGGGCGGATCACCGCATCGACGATAACGCCGCATCCGACGCAGATTTCGAGCGTTAGCCATGGCAGTGGCGGCTGGACCGGAGCCGCCTATTGGCTGGGTTACCCGACAGGGGTAGGGGGGGGTACGCCCAGCATGGGTAGTTATTTGGGGTGGATTGCCGGCGCGGCCGTGATCATCACTTCCAATAACGTGGTTGGCGACGCGGTGGTATCCACTTGCACCGGCATGTTCGAGCACAGCGCCGGCAAGTCGATGTGGCAGGTCTTGCAGATGGAGCACCAAATCGGCGACGCCACTGGCGCGAACGGCGATGAGCATTTGATGGGGGAGGGCACCAAGAACCTGCTGCCCGCCGATTACGATAATGGCCTGGCCATCAGTTACAGCAACTGCGTCAATGCCTTGCTGACCTGGGAGGTGGTGCGATGAGAATTGTGGAAAACCTGCTGTCTTACGATGGCGAGCTGCGCCCGGAACAGCCTTCCGCCGATCATGTGTGGACCGGCGTGGAGTGGCGGTTTGACGCCGCCTTGCAAGCCGAACGGCTGGAGCAGCAGCGGCTGGCGCAGTGCGCGCGCCTGGATGCCGAGGCGGATGCGCAGGCCAACTGGCATGCGATTTCGCCGCCGCGCCTGGCCGAATACCAACGCGCCGCCGCCGAGGCGCAGGCGTTCAAGGACGCCGGCTACAAGGGCGAGGCGCCGCCGGCGGTGCGCTCCTGGGCCGAGGCCAAGGGCTGGGACGGCCAGCGGGCGGCGGACAGCATCCTGGCCAAGGCTGCGGCCTGCGAGCAGGCGTTGTACACCATCCGCGACGCGCGGCTGAAGGGCAAGGAAGCCGTGCGCCAGGCCGCGGACGAGGCGGCGGCGCGTGTGGCGGCCGACGAGGCGCTGTCCCGGCTGCAGCAACTGGCCGCCGGCGATTTCGCCGCCGCCGCGCCGGAGGCCGAAGCTGGCCGCGCCGGCAATTTGTTCAAGTTCTTTTCCAAACGGCTTTAAAAGCCAGGCGGTGGCTTGATGGCGGATCATGCCGCCATCCACCCCCGCTTCGACCTTCCGTGCCGGCCGCGGCGCTCCATTCAAGGACGTGTTTTCATGACCCCAGATTTGCCCAAGTTCATTGATGACGATCCGCATACCGTCACCGCCGAGCTGATCGACGCCTATCAAAAAATGAGCGGCAAAACGCTCTATCCCGGCCAGGTGGAACGCTTGCTGATCGACCTGATCGCCTACCGCGAAAGCGTGGCCCGCGCCGCCTTCAACGACGCCGGCCGCCAGAACCTGGTGGCCTTCGCCCGCGCGCCGATGCTGGATTACCTGGGCGAACTGGTCGGCGTCAGCCGGCTGCCGGCCCAGCACGCGCGCTGCACGGTGCGCATCGCCTTCACCCAGCCCTTGACGCTGGCGCAGCTGATTCCGGCGCAGACCCTGGTGGCCGGCGGCGGCGTGCAGTTCCAGTCCTTGGCCAGTCAGATCGCGCCGGCCGGCAGCAGCAGCATCGAGGTGCCGGTCAGCGCGGTGGAAGCGGGCGCCGCCGGCAACGGCTTCGTGCCGGGCCAGATCAACACCCTGGTGGATGAGCTGGAGGTGGACGCCAGCGTGGTCAATATCGACACCAGCGCCGGCGGCGCCGACGCCGAGGACGACGAGCGCCTGCGCGCGCGCATCCGGTTGGCGCCGGAGTCGTTCAGCGTGGCCGGCAGCGCCGCCTCCTATCGCCACCACGCGCTGCGCGCGCATCAGGACATCGCCGACGTGGCGGTGATCAGCGCCAGCCTGCAACAGCAGAACGGCGAATTGCAAAGCGCCAACCAGGTGCCGCCCGGCGTGGTGCGCCTGTATCCGCTGACCAAGACCGGCATGCCGCCGGACAGCCTGCTCAGCGTGGTGGCCGCCGCCTGCAGCGCCGACCGGGTGCGGCCGCTGACCGATCTGGTGGAGGTGCTGGCGCCGGAGGATTACGGCTACCAGGTGCGCGCGCGGCTGACGCCGTATCGCGACGTCGATCCCAAGACGGTGCAGCAGCAGGCGCAGGCCGCCGTCGGCGCTTTCGTGCAGGCGCAGGCGGAGCGGCTGGGCCGCGATATCGTGCCGTCGCAGCTGATCGCCACGCTGTCGGTGCCCGGCGTCTACCAAGTGGTTTTGCTGGAGCCGGCCGCCACCCGGGTGGTACCGCCGCAGGGCTGGTCGCACTGTACTGGCATCCAGCTGGAGATGACCGGAGGCCAGGATGGCTGACATCACGCCCAATCTGCTGGCGCGGGACGCGCGTTTCGGTCCGCTGGCCAAGCTCAGCGAACGCCTGGGCGACATCGATCCCGGCGGCCTGCTGGTCTATCTGGTGGATACGGTCAAGCCGGATTTGCTGCCGCTGCTGGCCGAACAGTTCCACATCGACGGCGACGAGGGCTGGTTGCTGACCCAGACCGAGCAACAACGCCGCGACCTGATCAAGCAGAGCATAGAGCTGCACCGCCACAAGGGTACGCCCTGGGCGCTGCGCGAAGTGTTCCGCATCCTCGGCGTGACGGTGGAACTGGAGGAATGGTGGCAGCGCCGGCCGCCGGCCGCGCCCTACACCTTCGAATTGACCGCCTGGGCCAATGACAATCTGCTGCCCGGCCAGGCCTTGCTCAATCCCGATCTCTACCGCCGGCTGCGGCGCATGGTGGAGCTGGCCAAGCCGGCGCGCAGCACTTACCGCTTCAAGCTGGGCGCGCGTTTCAACGGCCGTCTGGGCCTGGCCTCGGCCGCTCAGGCGCGCGCGCTGATCCGCCGCAGCGCAGAAGCGGCGCCGATGCGGCTGGAGCCGCAGCAGCCGTTGGCCCTTTCATCCGCCGCGCAAATCTATAGCGTGGTCCACGTCACCATGGAGGCATCGTTGTGAGCACCCCTTTAGCACCTCTTATCACCGCCGCGGGCCTGGCCGCGATCTGGCGCGCCAGCAATGACGGCGTGTCCGCGCAGATCACCCACATCGCCTTGGGCGACGGCGCTTACGCACCGGCACAGGGCCAGACCGCCTTGCGCAGCGAACAGGCGCGCTATCCCATCGCCGGCGGCGAACGGCTGGGCAATACCCAGATCCATCTGACCGCCATCGCCGACGACGCCAAGGCGTTCTGGGTGCGCGAGATCGGCTTCATCCTGGCGGACGGTACCTTGCTGGCGGTCTGGTCCGACCCGAAGGCGGCGCTGGCCTACAAGGCGGCGGATGTGCAATTGCTGCTGGCCTATGACCTGGCCTTGAACGCGCTGCCGCCGGACAGCGTCACCATCCAGTCCAGCGGCGCCGGCCTCAATCTGAGCCTGGCCAGCGAACTGGCGGAACTGGCTGCGGCCCAGATCGGCGAAGCCAACCGCGGCCTGGGGCGCGACGAGCGCATCCGCGCGCAGGACGGGCGTTTGCAGGCGCTGGAGCCGCAAGTGACCGCCTTGCAAAACCGCAGCCAGGCGCTGGAACAGGAACATGCCGCCGATAAACGCTCCGGCCTGGAGCTGGCTACTGCCAATGCGGCGGCCATCGTCAATATGCAGCATTTGTTCGTCAAACAACGTCTGGGCGCATGAGCGCCGGGGCTGCGTCGCAGCCCCACTCCCCCTGGCCAATGTGGCTATCCCCGCAGTGATCCCTGTTTTTCCCGCGCCGCTTCCGGCACTTCCCCATTGCTATGTGTTTCCGTTTCCAGGCTGAGGTCTGGGGACGCGTTGTCTTGGATGGTCTCAAGGCCATGTATCGCAGTAGAACTTTTAGGAGAGCGTGATGAGTTTGGAGAGCAATATCGCCGAGTTGGTGAAATCGGCCAATGGTTTGACCGATGCCGTTCATGGAAAGATCGGTGAAATCGATCAGAAAGTCGGTCAGAAAATCACCGAGTTGAATAATTGGAGAACCGGTCATTGGAATGAGCATCCGGCCATCGCCGTGAATTTCAATGCCCGGATGACGGCAGTGGGGGGCGAGGGTGATAAGAAACTGCCGCTAGCTTTGGGTGTACATGCTGGTGGGGATTTTTGGGGCAAGTTCGATGCGGCATTGATTCCTGTGACGCCGGGAGAAGAGCCGGCATCCCGCCCGCCCATCGTTCGCGAGTTATTGCAGTATATGAAGAGCGATGATCGGCACTTTTCTGCCAATTTCAATATCCTGCACTTGACGGTGAAGAAAGTCAGTGAGGGCTTCGGTCCCTATGTTTTTTTTGTTCCCTATCAACACGTCAAGATGGGCGCTTTTACCAGTGTGGCGCTGTATCACAAGGTGATTGGTCAAGGAGACTGGAACTGGATGGATAACAGTAAAAAAGGAGTTTGGAATCAGGTTACCCATCATTTTCTATCAGCTCACGCTGGGGCTTATACCCATGTCGATATTGCTTTATCCAATGCTCAAGTAGGTGATCAGCTGTATCTGGCATTGCCGCAAATTATTCCAGGGGTATGGAATCCAGAGCTTCGCCTGCCGCAACTATACAATATTTTTGACCCTGTTATTGATGTGATTGGTAATAGCACGATCAGTGGCCTCGGCGGCGTATTTGCCAATATCAATAACAGCAATCGTTAAATCAGGGAGTTGATATGAGTACTGAAATGAAACCTTATTCCGATATGCAGGATGATATTGGCTTGATCGTGACGGATAAAGGACTAGAACGGCCTGCGGTGGTATGGGCGCGTGATACTTGCGCCGCCTATATCCATCGTTATTACCCTGTGCATGTGCAGTTGAATGTGCTGCGGACCGGCTCGGAAGATGAACGCAAGAAGATGAGTGTCTTCATCGATGCCTGCCGGGTCTGGAGCAATCAAAAATCTGCTACGAGCGCTGAGTTGGAAAAAATCAAGCCGTGATATTAAGTCGGCGTGCCGAGCTGAGCAAATGGCTTGGCTAAATCTGAATGAACCGCGCTTCCGTATCATGGAGCGCGGTTTTCGCCTTTTTTGCTAAAGCGGCTTAAAAGCCGTGGTTTTCCGTAAGTGACACAATGTCTCCATGTCAGCGCTGAAGCTGTTCACGCCGGAAGGGCGGTGGACGAACACATGGTTGAATTTAATTCAATCCACTCTGTGATGAACCATTGGAGAGCATGATGAGCTTGGAAAGCAATATCGCGGAACTGGTAAAAGCGTCGAATGCGCTGACCGGTACGGTGAACGGCAAGATCGCCGACATCGACCGGCGCGTTGATGTCAAGGTTCAGCAAATGGAAGATTGGCGAAATGGTGCGCGGCAAGAGTTTGCAAGTATTGCAACTCAGACGATTGCAGTGGGAGGGGCGGCAGATCACTGGTATCCAGTTGTAATCAGTCTGCCAAGCCGCAAGGCAATGGATATATTTATCGCGCGCTATACTCATGAAGATAGTGATAAATACGAAAAATTTAATGGGGCGATGTTTCTACACCTGTGTGGCGTCAATGGTGAGTGGGGCGGCGTTCCTCCTCTATTGTATCCTCAGGCATACTCTTATAAGGCTGGGTTATTCGAAAAATTGCCTCCTGTTGCTGATTTCGGAATTACGGCGTTTGGCATGAAGGCTGTTGTCTGGCTGTTGGGAGCGCGTCATTATAATGTGACGACTTCCGTGCCTGCGATCATTGAAGTGTTTAGCCAAGAGATAGGAAATGTCGTGTATGACCACCCTAATCCCCAATATGTAATAAAGTTGGATGCTCTCCAAGGAGTGTCTGGGGCTATGGTCGTTAACGGTTATCTGCGAGGTGCGTGAAAATGGAACAGAATCAATTGGATCAAGTTGTAATTCAGCATATTGAACAGGGCTTATTGATGGATTTGCGTATGCGGCGCACTACGCTGTTGCGTGAGAGTGATTGGACGCAAATGCAGGATGCGGCACTGAGCTCTGAGCAAAAGGCTGCATGGCAAGCATATCGTCAAAAGTTGAGAGATCTGCCAGGAGCCATTACAGATATCCAGCGTGTTACTTGGCCGGCGCGGCCGGCCTGAGCTTAGCGAGACAGATAGGTAACAAAAAACCCCGCCATCCGGCGGGGTTTGTCGTTTGCTGCTGCGAATCAGGACTTGGCCGGCGTTTCCCAGCCGCCGCCCAACGCCTTGTACAGGCCCACCACCGCGTTCAGATGGTCCAGCCGCGCGCTGACCAGGCCCAACTCGGCCTGGAAGCTGTTGCGCTGCGCGTCCAGCACGTCCAGATAGCTGGCGTAACCGTTGTCGTAGCGCAGGTTCGCCAGGCGCAGCGACTTGTTCAAGGCCTGGAACTGCGTGGTCTGCGCCGCCTGGATGTCGCGCGCGGCGCCGTAGCCGGACAAGGCGTCCAGCGCGTCCTTGAACGCGCTCTGCACCGTCTTCTGGTACTGCGCCAAGGCTTGCTTCTGCCGCGCGTTGGCTGCGTCGACGGCGTAGCCGGTCTGGCCGAAGTTGAACACCGGCGCCGCCAGATTGCCGACAAAGCTCCAGGTCCGCGTCGGGCCGGTGAACAGGGTGTCCAGCGACAGGCTTTGCGAGCCTAGCGCCCCGCTCAGGCTGATGCTGGGGAAGTAGGCCGCGCGCGCCACGCCGATGCGGGCATTGGCCGCAATCAGCTGCTGCTCGCTGGCGGCGATGTCCGGCCGCCGCTCCAGCAGGCTGGAGGACAGACCGGCCGGCACTTCCGGCGGGGCCGACAGCGCGTCCAGGCTTTGGCCGCGCTGGATGCCGCCGGCCACCAGCTGCTTGGGCGAGTGGCCGAGCAGCACGCCCAGCGCGCTTTCGGTCTGTTCCAGCGCGCTGGCGATCTGCGGCACCTTGGCGCGGGCGGAAGCCGCTTCGGCCTCGGCCTGCTGCTGGTCCAGTTCCGAGATCAGGCCGCCCTTGAAGCGCTTGGTCTGCAGTTTCAGCGATTCCTCGCGGCTTTGCAGCGTGCGCTTGGCGATGTCCAGCTGAGCGTCGTAGGCGCGCAGCTGGAAATAGGTCTGCGCGGTTTGCGCGGCGATCGCCAGTTTGGAGCTGTCGCGGGCGAAGCGGCTGGCGGCGAAGTCGGCGCGCGCCGCCTCGTTACCGCGGCGCAGCTTGCCCCACAGGTCCAGTTCCCAGGACGCGGTGAGGTTGGCATTGCGTACGTCGCTGACCAGCGGCGCGCCCGGCGTAGTTGTGGTGGCCGAAGTGCGGCCGCGCTGGTAGCCGGCATTGGCGTTCAGCGCCGGCAGCAGCTGGGCCCGGGCGATGCCGGCCTGGGCCGCGGCCTCGTCGACGCGGGCGGCGGCGGCGGCCAGGTCCTGGTTGTGTTCCAGCGCTTCGGCGATCAACTGATCCAGCACCGGATCGTTGAACTGCTTCCACCAGTCCATGGCGATGGCCGGGTTCTGGGCCTGGGCGCTGTCCGGCAGCTCCAGCTTGGGGCGGCTGTAGTCGGGGCCGACCGCGCAAGCGGTCAGCGCCAGCGCCACCAATGAGGGAATCAGGGCGCGTTTAAGCATCGGCCTTGTCTCCTGCCTCGGCCGTAGGCTGAGGCTGTTTCGGTTTGCTGAACTTCATGATGAGCATGAAGAACATCGGGATGAAGAAGGTGGCGATGAAGGTGGCGGCCAACATGCCGCCCACCACGCCGGTGCCGATCGAGTGGCGGCTGGCGGAGCCGGCGCCGCTGGAGATCGCCAGCGGCATACAACCCAGCACGAAGGCCAGCGAAGTCATCACGATAGGACGGAAACGCAGCTTGGCGGCGGCGATGGCGGCTTCGACCACGCTCAGTCCTTCTTCTTCCATTTGCTGGACGGCGAACTCCACGATCAGGATCGCGTTCTTGGCCGACAAGCCGATCAGGGTGACCAAGGCCACCTGGAAGTAGACGTCGTTGGCGAGACCGCGCAGCCAGTTGGCCATCAGCGCGCCGAACATGGCGAAAGGCACCGCCATCAGCACGCTGATAGGCAGGCTCCAGCGTTCGTACTGCGCCGCCAGGATCAGGAACACCATGATCATGCCGAAGCCGAACACCACGGCGGAAGAGCCGCTGGTGGATTTCTCCTGGAAGGCGGAACCGGTCCACGCCAGCGTATAGCCGTCCGGCAAGGTTTCCTTGGCCACGGCTTCCAGCACGTTCAGCGCCTCGCCGGAACTGAAGCCTGGGGCGGGGCCGCCCACCAGCTTGGCCGCCGGGAAGATGTTGAAACGCTCCAGGCTTTCCGGGCCGGTGGTGTGCTTGATGGTCACCAGCGCCGTCAGCGGGATCATATTGCCGTCCTGCGAACGCACATAGATGTTGCGCAGGTCTTCAACCCGGGTGCGGAAGTCCGCCTCCGATTGCAGCTGCACGCGGAAGGTGCGGCCAAACTTGTTGAAGTCGTTGACGTAGAGCGCGCCGAAGGTGCTCTGCATGGTGTCGAACACGGTGTTGACCGGCACGCCCAGGGACTTGGCCTTGGCGCGGTCCAGCTTGACGTAGATCTGCGGCACGCTGGCGGAGAAGGTGGTTTGCACCCCCTTCAGTTCCGGACGCTTGGCGGCGGCGGCCACCAGTTTCTTGGTGACTTCGCCCAGTTCCACCGAGCTCGCGCCACCGCGGCTTTGCACATAGGCCTCGAAACCGCCGGTATTGGACATGCCGGAGATCGGCGGCGGGTTGAAGGCCAGCACGATGCCGTCGGTAATGCCCATCATGCCCTTGGCGAAGGTATCGCCCACCACCGCCTGCGACGACAGATTGGGCGCCTTGCGCTCATCCCACGGCTTCAGGGTGATGAAGGACACGCCGGCATTGGTCTTGTTGCCGCCAGTCAGAATGTCGAAGCCGGCGAAGCTCATCACGTCCTTGACCGCCGGGTTCTTGCTGGTCATCGCGTCCAGCTTGGTCATGGTGGCCGAGGTGCGCTGCATCGACGCGCCATCCGGCAGGAAGGCGGCGGCGATGATGTAGCCCTGGTCCTCGTCCGGCGCCAGGCTGGACGGGATCATGCGGAACAGGCCAACGCAGATGGCGATCAGGCCGGCGAACAGCAGGATGCCCACCGCGCTGCGCTTGATCAGGAACACCACGCCGCGGGAATAACCCTGGGTCAGGCGATCGAACCAGTTGTTGAACCAGACGAAGAAGCGGGCCGGGTGTTGATGGCCTTCCTTCAACAACAGCGCGCACAGCGCCGGGGTCAGGGTCAGGGCCACCAGGCCGGAAATCGACACCGACACCGCGATGGTGATGGCGAACTGCTTGTACATCTGGCCGGCGATGCCGCCGAGAAAGGCGACCGGGATGAACACCGAGCACAGCACCAGCACGATGGCGACCAGCGCGCCGGATACCTCGTCCATCGCCTTGAAGCTGGCTTGCAGTGGCGATAGCTTTTCCTGCGTCATCAGGCGTTCGACGTTTTCCAGCACCACGATGGCGTCGTCCACCACGATGCCGATGGCCAGCACCAGGCCGAACAGCGTCAGGGTGTTGATGGTGAAGCCGAAGGCGTACATGCCGGCGAAGGTGCCGATGATGGAGACGGGCACCGCCAGGCAGGGAATCAGGGTCGCGCGCCAGTTCTGCAGGAACAGGAACACCACCAGGAATACCAGCACCATGGCCTCGCCCAGCGTGGAATACACTTCCTTGATCGACACTTCCACGAACTTGGTGGTGTCGTAGGGGATCGCGTAGTTCAGGCCTTTGGGGAAGCTTACCGCCAGCTTCTGCATCGTCTGTTCCACGGCTTGCGCGGTGGCCAGCTGGTTGGCGCCCGGGGCCAGGAAGATGCCGATCGGGATGGTCGGGCGGCCGTTGTGCGTGCCGGTGAAGTCATAGGACAAGGCGCCCAGTTCCACGCGCGCCACATCCTTCAAGCGCACGGCGGAGCCGTCCGGGTTGGAGCGCAGGATGATGTTCTCGAACTCTTCCGGCTCGGACAGGCGGCCCTGGGTGGTCACGGTATAGGTGAAGTCCTGCTTGCCCTTGACCGGTTCCGCGCCCACCTTGCCGGCGGCGAACTGCGCGTTCTGCTCGCGGATGGCGGCGGCCACGTCGCTGGGCGTCAGCTTGAGCTGGGCCAGACGATCGGGCTTCAGCCACACGCGCATCGAGTAGTCCTGGCCGGCGAAGTTGATCACGTCGCCCACGCCCGGCACCCGCTTCAGTTCGTCCACCACGTTCAGCAGCGCGTAGTTGCTGATGAACAGGGTGTCGTAGGTCTTGTCCGGCGAGAACAGAGAAATCACCTGCAGGAAGGCAGAGGATTTCTTGGTCACGTTCACGCCCTGCCGGCGCACTTCTTCCGGCAGCTGCGACAACACCGACTGCACGCGGTTGTTGACGTTGATGGTGGCCTGGTCGGCGTCGGTGCCGATCTTGAAGGTCACGCTCAGCGACAGCTTGCCGCTGGAGGAACTGGTGGACTGGACGTAAAGCATGTCGTCCACGCCGTTGATCGCCTGTTCCAGCGGCGAGGCGACGGTATTGGCGATCACCTCGGCGGACGCGCCCGGATAGCTCGCGCTCACCGAGATCATCGGCGGCACGATTTCCGGATATTGCTCGATGGGCAATGCCTTGAGGGCGGCCAGGCCCGCCAGCGTGATCACGATGGAGATCACACTGGCGAAAATGGGCCGCCTGATGAAAAAGGCGGAAAACATGGATGGTTACCCCTTTGCCTTATTGTTTGGGCGCAGCTGCGGGCGCGCTGGCGTCGGCCTTGAACGGATGCGGTTTCACGTCCGCGCCCGGGCGCAGTTTGATGATGTTGTCCACCACCACCTTGTCGCCGGCTTTCAGGCCGCTTTCCACCAGCACGTCCAGGCCCACATCCTGGGACACGGTGATGGGACGCGGCTGCACCTTGTTGTCGGCGCCGACGACCCATACCATCTTGCCCTGCTGCGAGGTCAGCACCGCGCGCTGCGGCACGGCGATGGCGTTGCTGCGCTTGGCGCCTTGCAGGATCACGCGCACGAACTGGCCGGGCAGGATGCTGCCGTCCGGGTTGGCGAAGGTGGCGCGCGAACGGATGGTGCCGGTGCCGGCGTCCACCAGGCTGTCGGTGAAGTTGAGCCGGCCGCTCTTGTCGTAGGACGAGCCATCGGTCAGCTTCAACTGCACATTGAAGTGGCCGTTGGCGGCCAGTTTCAACTGGCCGGAGTCCTGCATCTTGCGCAGATTCATCATGTCGCTGTCGGACATGCTGAAGTTGACGTAGATCGGGTCCAGCTGCGACACCTTGGTCAGCAGGCTGCCGTCGGCGGTGGTGGACACCAGGCTGCCCTCGGAACGGGTTTCCTGGCTGGTCATGCCGGAAATCGGCGCGGTGACGCGCGCGTAGCCGAGGTTGATCTTGGCCTGCTGCACCTGAGCCTGGGCTGCGGCGACCGAGGCCTTGGCGGCTTCAAACGCGGCCAGGCTGTCGTCGCGGTCCTTCTGGCTGACCGCGTTTTCGCGGAACAGCGGAGTGATGCGGTCGTAGTCCTGCTTGGTGCGCGACAACTGGGCCTGCTGCACTTGCAGATTGCCCTGGGCCTGGTCCAGCGTGGCTTTCAGCGGTTCCGGATCGATCTGGAACAGCAGGTCGCCCTGTTTCACCGGCTTGCCCTCGGTATAGGCGCGCTTGAGCAGAATGCCGCCCACACGGGCGCGCACTTCCACTTCACGCGAACCGGCGGCCTGGCCGACGAATTCGAAGGATACCGGCACATCGCTGGGCGCGATGTCGATCACGCCAACCGGCATCGGAGGCATGGCGCCGGCGTGTTGGTCGGGTTTCTTGCCGCAGGCCATCAGGCTGGCGGCCAGCGCGGTCAGCAACAGCCAGTGCCCGCCTTTCTGGGCGAAGGTGTTTCCTTGCATCTTCATGGGATGTCCTCAGGAATGTGGATGTGGGATAGGAATTGTTATAAATAAAATGTACTGCAATTTTTCTTTGATAGTGGAATTCGATCATGAGTGAGTCGCGATATTTTACATACATGCGTGTACGTATGTAAAATACTCGCAGCGACGCATTGTGATATGGTGCGGGCTTCCGACAGACCCTTTTAACAGCGATACGTTCAACATGGCACGCAAAACCAGAGAAGAAGCCGAACAAACGCGGTACTTGCTGCTGGATACGGCGGAGCAGCTTTTTAGCGAGAAGGGTGTCTCCAAAACGACACTGGCGGACATCGCTAGCGCCGCGGGACTGACGCGCGGCGCGGTGTACTGGCATTTCCAGAACAAGCTGGACTTGTACCGGGCGATGCTGGATAGGATGGGCGGGCAGTTTGATGACATCAGCGAGCAATTGTTGAAAACGGCACACTCTAGTCCGGCACTGGCCTTGTGGAACCACAGCCACAGGCTGCTGACCATGATAGGGGAAAACCAACAAGTCCGTCGTATTTTACTCATTCTGTTTATGCGGAGCGAGCATGTCGGCGAACTGGCTCCCATCCACGACGAGTGTGTTGCGCATATGCAGGAAACCCGCGAGCACCTGAGCACGGTGGTGCAGATGGCGGTGAGCGCCGGGCAGACCCTGCCGTATGTGCAGCCGGACACCGTGGCCGAAGTGCTGCAATCCATGCACCACGGCCTGATCAACCGCTGGCTGGCGGATGGCAGCCAGACCAATCTGGGCGAGAATGCCACACAACTGTTGCAATATGTCTACCGTGGAATTTTCTTGCCGGAAGTGATGGAGCAACTCTCCCCTCAAGCCTAGTGTCCGTTGGCGCTCGTTTTCTCGCTCGGCGCAGCGGTAAAACAAATATCAACAGACCCTTTCCAGCGCTATAATTGACCTTTTTTGTCAAACCATTAGCGCCGTTGGCGGCTTGAGCCGCGCGGCGTTGTCGGTGTTACCCCTCTCATGCCCCAGGCTATTGAAATTCAGGCGGTAAGCAAGCGCTATGGCCAGCTACAGGCGCTGGACCAGGTCAGCTTCACCGTCGCCCCCGGCGAATTCTTCGCCCTGCTCGGCCCCAACGGGGCCGGCAAGACCACGCTGATTTCCGCGATGGCCGGCTTGTCGCGGCCGGACAGCGGCAGCATCCGCATCATGGGCCACGACGTGGTCGGCGATTTCCGCGCCGCCCGCAAGGCGCTGGGCGTGGTGCCGCAAGAGCTGGTGTTTGATCCCTTCCTGTCGGTGCGCGAGACGCTGCGCTTTCAGTCCGGCTACTTCGGACTGGCGCGCAACGATGACTGGATCGACGAGCTGCTGTTCAAGCTGGGCCTGGCCGACAAGGCGCACAGCAATATGCGCGCGCTGTCCGGCGGCATGAAGCGCCGGGTGATGGTGGCGCAGGCGCTGGTGCACCGCCCGCCGGTCATCGTGCTGGATGAACCCACCGCCGGTGTCGACGTGGAACTGCGCCAGAGCTTGTGGGTGTTCGTGCAGGAGCTGAACCGCGCCGGCCACACCATCGTGCTGACCACGCATTACCTGGAAGAGGCCGAGGCCTTGTGTTCGCGCATCGCGATGCTGAAAAAGGGCCGACTGCTGGCGCTGGAGAGCAAGGACAAGCTGCTGGCGCACAGCGCGCGCCGCGAAGTGGCGCTGTTGCTGTCCGGCGAGCTGCCGGCGGCGCTGCAAACAATGAAACTACGCGACGAAGACCGGCGCGTGGTGCTGCAGCTGGAGCATCTGGGCCAGTTGGAAGCCGTGCTGGCCGCGTTGCGCGAAGCTGCGGTGGAAGTGCGCGAGCTCAATGTGGTGGAGACGGACTTGGAAAGCGTGTTCGTCAAGATGATGAATGGAGGGCCGCAGCCATGACCGGCTTCATGACCCTGTTCAAGAAAGAACTGGTGCGCTTCTGGAAAGTGGCGTTCCAAACCGTGGCCGCGCCGGTGCTGACCGCGCTGATGTACCAGCTGATCTTCGCCCATGTGCTGTCGCGCCATGTCGAGGCCTACCCGGGCATCAGCTACACCGCCTTCCTGATTCCAGGCCTGGCGATGATGTCGATGGCGCAGAACGCCTTCGCCAACAGCTCCAGCAGCCTGATCCAGTCCAAGATCACCGGCAACATCGTGTTCCTGCTGCTGCCGCCGCTGACCGCGCTGGAGTTCTTCGGCGCCTATCTGCTGGCCGCCATCGTGCGCGGCCTGGCCGTCGGCGCCGGCGTGCTGCTGATCACCGGCTGGTTCGGCCTGCCGCTGCCGGCTCAGCCGCTGTGGGCGCTGACCTTCGCCGTGCTCGGCTGCGGCGTGCTGGGCGCGCTGGGCATCCTGGCCGGCATCTGGGCGGAAAAATTCGACCAGCTGGCCGCTTTCCAGAACTTTCTGATCATGCCGCTGACTTTCCTGTCAGGCGTGTTCTATTCGATCAACAGCCTGCCGCCGTTCTGGTACGCCGCATCGCATCTGAATCCGGTGTTCTACATGATAGACGGCTTCCGCTACGGCTTCTTCGGCCAGGCCGATGTCAGCCCCTGGCTGTCGGCTGGGGTGGTGGGCGGCAGCTTCGCCGTGCTGGCGGGCCTGACGCTCTGGCTGATCAAATCTGGCTACAAACTGCGCCACTGAGCGCATCCACGGGATTTCTCATGCTTACTCCGCAACAAGTCAAACAGTATATCGAGGCCGGCCTGGCCTGTACCCATCTGGAAGTGGAGGGCGACGGCCACCACTTCTACGCCACCATCGTGTCGGCGGCTTTCGAGGGCAAGCGCCTGATCGACCGCCACCGCCTGGTCAAGGAAGTGATCGCCACCCGCCTGGCCAGCAATGAAATTCACGCTCTGTCCATCGTCAAGGCCGCTACGCCCGACGAATGGCAAAAACTGCAAGGCTGATCCGTCATGGATAAATTGAAAATCATCGGCAACGGTCCGCTCAACGGCGAGATCCGCGTTTCCGGCGCCAAGAACGCCGCCCTGCCCATTCTGTGCGCCAGCCTGTTGACCGGCGACACCATGCGCTTCACCAATGTGCCGATGTTGCGCGATATCGCCACCACCCAGAAGCTGCTGCAAGGCATGGGCGTGCGGGTGATGACCGACAATGTGCACGAAATGGAAATCACCGCCGGCCACCTGGACAGCCTGGTGGCGCCGTACGATCTGGTGAAGACCATGCGCGCGTCCATCCTGGTGCTGGGCCCGACGCTGGCGCGCTTCGGCGAGGCCACGGTGTCCCTGCCGGGCGGCTGCGCCATCGGCAGCCGGCCGGTGGATCAGCACATCAAGGGCCTGGTGGCGATGGGTGCCGAGGTCAGCATCGAGCATGGCTATGTCAAGGCCAAGGCCCGCCGTCTGCGCGGCGCGCGCATCATCATGGACATGGTGACCGTGGGCGGCACCGAGAACTTGCTGATGGCGGCGACGCTGGCCGAGGGCACCACCATCCTGGAAAACGCCGCGCGCGAGCCGGAAGTGACCGATCTGGCCAACTGCCTGGTGGCGATGGGCGCCAAGATCAGCGGCATCGGCACCGACCGCCTAGTGATCGAGGGCGTGGAGCGTTTGCATGGCGCCGATTACGCGGTGATGCCGGACCGCATCGAGGCCGGCACCTTCCTGGTGGCCGGCGCGATGACGCGCGGCCACATCGTGCTGCGCAACGCCGCGCCCAAGAGCATGGAGGCGGTGCTGGACAAGCTGGCTGAAACCGGCGCGGTGGTGGAGTGCGGCGACGACTGGATCTCGCTGGACATGAAGCGTCGCCCGCAGGCGGTTAACTTCCGCACCTTGCCGTATCCGGCTTTCCCCACCGACATGCAGGCTCAGCTGATGACGCTGAACTGCGTGGCCGAGGGCGCCGGCGTGGTGACGGAAACCATTTTCGAAAACCGCTTCATGCATGTGCCGGAATTGAACCGCATGGGCGCCAATATCGAGGTGGAAGGCAATACCGCCATCGTCAAGGGCGTGGAAAAGCTATCCGGCGCCACGGTGATGGCCACCGATCTGCGCGCGTCGGCCAGCCTGGTGATCGCCGGCCTGGTGGCCGAGGGCGAAACCATCGTCGACCGCATCTACCACCTGGATCGCGGCTATGAATACATCGAGAAGAAGCTGGGCGCGGTAGGCGCGCTGATCGAACGCATCAGCTAAGAGTCTGTTTACAATCTGCTGCGCGTCGTGAAACATGACACGGTGAGTACCGCTTCGAAATGCTCATGTACCGTAGGTACATTCCGCTTTCTCAGCGGCAACGCTTTGTCTCGCTCTAGCTCGCGAGATCGTAAATAGGCTCTAAGCGATAAGCTTGCTTTTGCAATGAAAAACGCCACGGCTCAGGCCGTGGCGTTTTGTTTTGGCGCGCGGGATTTACGCTTTCTTGACGAACTCGGACTTCAGGCTCATCGCGCCGATGCCGTCGATCTTGCAATCGATGTCGTGATCGCCGTCGACCAGGCGGATATTCTTCACCTTGGTGCCCACTTTCACCACCAGGGAGGAGCCTTTGACTTTCAGGTCCTTGATCACGGTGACGCTGTCGCCGTCTTGCAGCACATTGCCGTTGGCGTCCTTGATCACGCGGGCTTCTTCCGCCGGCGCGGCTTGCTCGCTCCATTCGTGCGCGCACTCCGGGCAGACATACATCGCGCCATCCTGGTAGGTGTATTCGGATTTGCATTGCGGACAGGCTGGCAGATTGCTCATGGCGTTTCCTGTTTGAGAGGTAGATAGAAGAACGCTGCCGGCCTGTTGAGGCGCCGGCAGCGGAGAGAGCGGATTTACTGCGCGGCGGAGGCTGCGGTCTTGGCGACGGGGGCTGCTGCGACCGGCGCCGAGCTGTCCATCTTGCCGCCTGGGGAATCAAGCAGGTCGTCGAGGTTGAAACCGTCCGCCGGCTGGGTCGGATTAGGTAGGCCCAACTGCTGCGCGCGCAACTGCATATAGGCGTCGCGGGTATAGCTGTACGGATCCAGCGCCGCGGTGCTGAGCATCGCTTCCACGCCCAGGTAGCGGGCGCGGGTGTTCACGCCGTACAGGCCGTAGAAGCCCACCGCCTGCCAGGTGGTGTCGTAGAACATCTTTTCCGGGCCGGGACCGGCCAGCGAGGCGGTCAGGCCGGCGCCGTCGCGCACGGTGGAGGGGCCGAAGAAGGGCAGCACCAGGTAGTTGCTGTCATGCCAGCCCCAGGCGGCGAAGGTGTCGCCCAGCGTGGTCTTGTTGTTCTTCAGCCCGGCCTGGCTGGCGATGTCGATCAGGCCGAACAGGCCGAAGCCGGTGTTCATCGCCACCCGCATCACATCGTTCAGCGCTTTTTCCGGCTCGGCGCGCAAGGCGTTGGACAGCGCGCTGTAGACATCCTTGAGGTTGTCGAAGAAATTGCCTACGCCGGTGCGTACCGGTGATGGTGTGATGGCCTTGTAGCCCTCGGCCACCGGTTTGATCACGTAGCGGTCGGCGGTGTCGTTGACCTGATACATCGCCCGGTTGTAGGGCTCGAAGCGGTCGTAAGGCACGCTGGGATTGCTGGCGCAGCCGGCCAGGGTCAGCGCCAGCGTCAAGCCGGCCAGCGCGGGTTTCAGGGGCGACATAAGTCCTCTCCGCATATCAATCCGCCGCCGTGGCGGACAGCAGCTCCGCCAGCGAGTACAGGTCCAGCAGGGCGCTGAGCCCGCTCGGCCAGTTTTCCAGAGCCAGCGCGTGGCCGGCCGCATCGGCGGCGCGGCGCGCGCCTAGCAACAGGGCCAGCGCGGCGGAGTCGGCGCTGGTGATGCCGGATAAATCCAGCCGCAGCGGCGCTTCACCGGCCAGCTTGGCCAGCGGCGCGGCGAGCGCGCCGCAGCTGTCCATATTCAGTTGGCCGCTGAGACGAGCGCGGCCAGGCGCGGTGTGTTCCAGCATTAGCGGTTGCCCTTGGCCGCCGGTGCGGCGGCTACCGGCGCCGCGTTTTTGTTCTGCAGCAGCTTGATCAGGCCGTCCACGCCGTTCTTGCGCACTTCCTCATTGAAGGAGTTGCGGTAGACGGTGACCAGGCTGGCGCCTTCCACGCTGACGTTATAGATTTTCCAGCCTTGCGCGCCCTTGTTCAGGGTGTAGTCCACCGCCACCGGGCTGGCGTTGCCCGGCAGCGTCACCGCGGTTTTCACCGTGGCGTCGCGGTCGCCGTTGCTCATCACCGGGTTGGGCTTGACGTCGACCTGGGCGGTCTTGAAGCGGGTCATGGTGGCGGAATAGGTGCGCACCAGCAGGGTCTGGAACTGCTGGGTCAGCTGGGTGCGCTGCTCGGCGCTGGCCTGACGCCAGCCCAGGCCCACGGCCAACGCGGTCATGCGCTGGAAGTCGAACATCGGCACCGCCAGGGTTTCCGCCTGCTGGCGGATCTGCTTGGTGTTCTTGCCGTTGTCCTGCTTCAGCACATCCAGGATCTGGCGGGAGGCATCCTTGATCACATCGGTGGGGGCATCGCCGGCGGCATGGGCCACGGCGGACAGGCCGAACAGCAAACAGCAGAGTGCGAGTAGTTTTTTCATCGTTTTTCCAATCGGTAAGGCTGGCGGGGCGGGGTAGCGCCCGGAGCCAGCCGGTTTTCCAGTGGCGGGATGCCCCGTCAGTGCGCCTTATTTGTCGGCGCTTTTTTCGGTAAAGCCGGTCATGAATTTGCCGATCAATTGTTCCAGCACCATGGCCGAGGAGGTGATGGTGATGGTGCCGCCCGGGGCCAGATTGGTTTCCGAACCGCCTTGCAGCATGCCGATATATTGTTCGCCCAGCAGGCCGGCGGTCAGAATCGACGCGCTGGCGTCGTCGCTGAGCTGATAGGCTTTATCTATGTTCAGAGTCACGCGGGCGCGATAAGTTTTCGGGTTGAGCCGGATGTCGGCCACGCGCCCGATCACCACGCCGGCCTCCTTGACCGGCGCCTTCACCTTCAGGCCGCCGACGTTGTCGAAGTCGGCATACAGCACGTAAGTCTGATTGGCGCTTTGCGGCACCAGGTTGGCGACCTTGAGCGACAGAAAGGTGACGGCGGCGATGCCCAGCGCCACAAAGATGCCTACCCACAAATCAATAGTAGAGCGTTTCATTCGGGTTTTTCCTAGAACATGAAGGCGGTCAGGATGAAATCCAGCGCCAGAATGACCAATGCGGAGGTGACCACGGTCCGGGTGGTGGCGGCGGAAATGCCGCTGGCCGTCGGAGTGGCGTCAAAGCCTTCGAACACGGCGATCAGGGTGACGGCGACGCCGAAGCACAGGCTCTTGATCAGGCCGTTGACCACGTCGAAGTGCAGGTCGACGTTGGCTTGCATCTGCGACCAGAAGGTGCCGACGTCCAGGCCTATCATCACCACGCCGACCAGATAGCCGCCGAAGATGCCGACCACGTTGAACAGCGCGGCCAGGATGGGCATGGAGATCACGCCGGCCCAGAAGCGCGGCGCCACCACGCGGGCGATGGGGTCCACCGCCATCACGCTCATCGCGTCCAGTTGCTCCGTGGTCTTCATCAGGCCGATTTCGGCGGTCATCGCGCTGCCGGCGCGGCTGGCGAATAGAAGCGCGGCCAGCACCGGGCCCAGCTCGCGCAACAGCGCCAGCGCCACCACCGCGCCCAGCGCGTCGGCGGAGCCGAACTTGGCCAGGGTGCTATAGCCTTGCAGGCCCAGCACCATGCCGACGAAGAGGCCGGACACCAGGATGATGATCAGCGACATCACGCCGGCGAAGTAGATCTCGCGTATGGTCAGCTGCGGCCGCAGCAGGCTCTGCGCGCTGCCGCGCAGGATGGCGACCAGGAAGCGGCAGGCGAAGCCCAGCCGCCAGACCGCGTTGATGGTGAGATGGCCGAGCTTGCGCAGCGGCGCGGTGATCAGATCAAGCATGGCTGTCTCCGCTGAGTCCCAGATCCGCGGCGAGCGAGCGCTCCGCCGGGTAGGCGTAGTGCACCGGGCCGTCGGCTTCGCCCCAGATGAACTGGTGCACCCAGGGCGAATCCGAATTGCGCACCTGATCCGGCGTGCCTTGGGCGACGATTTCGCCGCCTGCGACGAAGAGCACGTGGTCGACGATTTCCAGCGATTTGTGCACATCGTGGGTAACCATCACCGCGGTGGTGCCCAGCGCGTTGTTGAGTTTCTTGATCAGGTGGGCGATCACGCCCAGCGAGATCGGGTCCAGGCCGGTGAACGGTTCGTCGTACAGCATCAGCTGCGGGTCCAGCGCGATGGCGCGCGCCAGCGCCACGCGGCGCGCCATGCCGCCGGAGAGCTCGGCCGGCATCAGCTGCTGGGTGCCGCGCAGACCGACGGCTTCCAGTTTCATGGTCACTAGGTCGCGGACCATGCTGTCCGGCAGCTTGGTGTGCTCGCGGATGGGGAAGGCGACGTTGTCGAACACCGACAGATCGGTGAACAGCGCGCCGAACTGGAACAGCATGCCCATGCGGCGGCGGTGCTGATAAAGCTCGGCGGCGCTCATCTTGGCGATGTTCTTGCCGTCGACCAGCACTTCGCCGGATTGCGGGCGGTTCTGGCCGGAGATCAGGCGCAGCAGCGTGGTCTTGCCACTGCCGCTGCCGCCCATGACGGCGACCAGCTTGCCGCGCGGAATGGCGAGGCTGAGATTTTTCAGAATGGGCCGCTCGCCATAGGCGAAGCTGACGTTTCTGAACTCGATGAAGTTGTCAGAAGACACAAAGTTTCCAGATTGCGTGCAAGAAGCCGCGGACGGCTTCGGTTGAAACGGCGGACCCGGAGCGGTGCGATGGCGGTCCGTTCAGGCAAAGCGGTTGTTGGCAGCGCTTGATTATCAGGCCGCTTGAGCCGGATGAGGCGCTGTTGGAAAGCGGCCGCTTTTTTTGCCGATTCTTTTCGAACTGGAGATTTTATAGATTTGTCGTGAAGTAGCCAAATTTCAGAGGTGGAAGCGATGCAAATATGCTGCATTGCAATGAGACCGGCGGGCCCGCCGGTCTGCGGCAGAGGCGGACAGTTTCGGGAAAAACTGTCCGCCAGCGCCGGCAGGGCGGCGCCAGGCTCGCGTTTAGACGCCGCGCAGCAACTCGTTGATGCTGGTCTTGCTACGAGTCTGAGCGTCCACTTTCTTTACGATCACCGCGCAGTACAGGCTGTGGCTGCCGTCCTTGCTGGGCAGGTTGCCGGACACCACCACCGAACCCGGCGGCACGCGGCCGTAGCTGACCTCGCCGGTTTCGCGGTCGTAGATCTTGGTGGATTGGCCGATGTAGACGCCCATGGAGATCACCGAGCCTTCGCCGACGATCACGCCTTCGACGATTTCAGAACGCGCGCCGATGAAGCAGTTGTCCTCGATGATGGTGGGGTTGGCCTGCAACGGCTCCAGCACGCCGCCGATGCCGACGCCGCCGGACAGGTGCACGTTCTTGCCGATCTGGGCGCAGGAGCCGACGGTGGCCCAGGTGTCCACCATCGCGCCTTCGTCGACATAGGCGCCGATGTTGACGTAGGACGGCATCAGCACGGTGTTCTTGGCGATGAAGCTGCCCTTGCGCGCCACCGCGCCTGGCACCACGCGGAAACCGGCTTCCTGGAAGCGGGCCGGGGTCCAGTCGGCGAACTTGGTGTCGACCTTGTCGAAGTAACGGTTGACGCCGTCGTCGGAGAGTTCATTGTCGCGGATGCGGAAGGACAGCAGCACCGCCTTCTTCACCCACTGGTTCACCACCCAGTCGGCGCCCTGTTTCTCCGCCACGCGCAGGCGGCCGGCGTCCAGCTCGGCGATCACCTGGCCGATGGCGGACTTCAGTTCGGCGGAAACGGTGGCGGGCGTGATCTCGGCGCGCTTCTCAAACGCTTCTTCGATCAGGGTCTGGATCGGATGCATGGTATTCAGTCCTTTGGCAATGTGGATGGAAGTCGTCATTCAATTCGCTTTCAAGCGGCCGCGCCGGAGGCGGGCCGTGTGGATTCAGGAGGTCTGGCGTTCGACGAAGGCGACAATGCGCTCGACGCCGGCCACGCATTCTTCCAGCGTGGCCACCAGCGCGACGCGGACATAAGCGGCGCCGGGGTTGACGCCGTGGGCGTCGCGCGCCAGATAACTGCCGGGCAGCACGGTGACGTGTTCTTCGGCGAACAGCGCCTTGGCGAAGTCTACATCATTCCCGTTTGGCACCTTGGCCCACAGGTAGAAGCCGGCATCCGGGCGCCGCACTTCCAGGCCCATCGCCAGCCGCGGCGTGACCGCGTCGAACTTGGCGATGTATTGCGCCCGGTTGGACTCGACATGATCCTCGTCGTTCCAGGCCGCCACGCTGGCCGCCTGCACCGTCAGGCTCATCGCGCTGCCGTGGTAGGTGCGGTAGAGCAGGAATTTGGCCAAGAGCGCGGCGTCGCCGGCGACAAAGCCGGAACGCATGCCGGGCACATTGGAGCGCTTGGACAGGCTGGTGAACATCACCAGCCGCTCAAAGCCGCGGCCCAGCTTGCGCGCCGCCTCCAGCCCGCCCAGCGGCGGCCGGCCGAAGTGGATTTCGGAATAGCACTCGTCGCTGGCGATGACGAAGCCATAGCGGTCGGACAGCTGGAACAATGTTTCCCAATCGGCCAGCGACATCACCGCGCCGGTGGGATTGCCGGGGCTGCACACGATCACCAATTGGGTGCGCTGCCACACCGCTTCAGGTACCTGGCTCCAGTCCGGCTGGAAGCGCTGTTCCGCCAGACAGTTGACATAATAGGGTTCCGCCCCGGCCAACAGTGCCGCGCCTTCGTAAATCTGGTAAAAAGGATTCGGGGATATCACGATAGGCGTTTGAGCGCCGCTGGCGTCTATCACCGTCTGCACAAAAGCAAACAAGGCTTCACGGCTGCCATTGACCGGCAGTATCTCGCTTTGCGCATCCAGATCCAGATCATAGCGTCGCCGCATCCATGCGGCGCAGGCCTGGCGCAGCGCCTCGCTGCCCAGTGTGGCCGGATATTGCGACAAGCCGGCCAGATTGGCTATCAGCGCCTGCTCCACCAGTTCCGGTGTCGGGTGCTTGGGTTCGCCTATCGACAGATTGATGTGCGGCTTGTCCGCCGGCGGCGTCACGCCGGCGAGCAGCGCGCGCAGGCGCTGGAAGGGATAGGGCTGCAATTGGGCCAGGCGGGGGTTCACGGTGTCTCCAAAACGAGCGCAAACAAACAGAATATCTTAAGAACAAGCGATGACACCTGTAAAACAAAAATTTCTCGCCATCTGCGGCATTCTCACCACCGCGTTGGTATGGGGGCTGATGTGGTATCCGTTCCGCAGCCTGAATCAGGGCGGCGTCAGCGTGGCGACCACCTCGCTGGTGGTCTATCTGGTGGCCATCGCGCTGGGGCTGATCACCTTCTTCGATGTCTACCGCCGCCAGTTCCGCTGGCAGCCGGTGCTGCTGTTGCTGGCCGCGGTGTTTGGCTGGTGCAACTACAGCTATACCTGGGCGGTGTCCGAGGGCCAGGTGGTGCGGGTGCTGCTGCTGTTCTACCTGTCGCCGCTGTGGACGGTGTTCCTGTCGCGGCTGATCCTGAAGGAGCGTTTGACCGGCAGTGGCTGGCTGGTGGTGGCGCTGTCGCTGCTCGGCAGCTTCATCTTCATCTACCGCCCAGGCTTGTTCGACGGAGAACTGCCGCTTAGCCACCGTTATGAGTGGCTGGCCTTGTCCGGCGGCATGGCTTTCGCATTGGGCAATGTGCTCAGCCGCAACGCCAGGGGCATTCCGGTGCCGGTCAAATCGGCGTCGATCTGGTTCGGCGTGGCGTCCATAGGCGCGATCAAGCTGGCGCTGGCCGGACAATTGGGCGGCATCCTGGAGATCCCGCCGCAAAGCTGGCTGGTGCTGGGTATTCTGGGCGTGACCCTGTTGTGCACCAGCGTGATATCGCAGCACGGCGTGTCCATTCTGCCGGCGACGCAGACGATGACGTTGATGCTGATGGAGTTGTTGTTCGCTGCTGCGTCGGCCTATCTATTGGCCGGAGAGGCGATGACGTCGCGTGAATGGCTGGGCGGCGCGCTGATCGCCAGCGCCAGCCTATTGTCGGGACGCATGAGCGCCAAGCCGGTGACGGCGCAATTGAAACAGGAGGCGGCATGATTACGATACGAGCGATGAAGGACAGCGATTTCGAACGCTTTTGGCCGGTGTTCCAAGCGGTGGTGGCGGCCAGGGAAACCTATGCCTTCGATCCGGAGCTGACACGGGAACAGGCGCGCGAGCTGTGGCTGCGGCTGCCGCTGCGCACCCTGGTGGCGGAGGAGGACGGCGTGCTGCTGGGCTCGTATTTTCTCAAGCCCAATGCCGCCGGCCCGGGCGGTCATGTCTGCAATTGCGGCTATATGGTGGCCGAAGCGGCGCGCGGCAAGGGCGTGGCGCGGCTGATGTGCGAGCATTCGCAGCGCTTGGCGCTGGACAGCGGTTTCCTGGCGATGCAGTTCAACTCGGTGGTGGCCAGCAACGAGGTGGCTGTGGCCTTGTGGCGCAAGCTGGGCTACGAGCAGGTGGGACGGCTGCCGCGCGCTTACCGCCACGCGCGGCTGGGCCTGGTGGACTGCCTGGTGATGTACAAGTGGCTGGGGCCGGAGCCGGCGGACATGCCGGAGCCGGCGCCGTTGATCGGCCGCAAGAATATCGAGGCGGTGGTGTCGCGGCGCCGGGGCGCTTGAGCCGCCTGCTCCTCAATAGTGCGGCGGAATCTCGTCGCGCAGGCTGAGGCCGGACGCGGCGTCGTCCGGCTGAGCCTGGCGGAATTGCTGGTAGAGCAGGCGCATTTGCTGCTGCAGCAATTCCATCTCTTTCTGCTGGCGCGCCACGGTGGCGTTCAGCGTGTCCAATAATTCGTCCTGGAAGGCGAGCTTCACTTCCATTTCGGCCAGGCGGGCATCGATTTGATCATCCATGCCGGCCATTCTACAACACCATCGCCGCAATCCAGCCGGCCGCCAGCACCGGCAGATTGTAGTGCAGGAAGGTGGGCAGCACGGTGTCGCGGATATGGTCGTGCTGGCCGTCCACGTTCAGGCCCGAGGTCGGGCCCAGCGTGGAGTCCGAGGCCGGCGAGCCGGCATCGCCCAGCGCGCCGGCGGTGCCGATGATGGCGACGGTGGCCAGCGGCGAGAAGCCCAGGTGCATGCACAGCGGCACGTAGATGGCGGTCAGGATGGGCACGGTGGAAAAGGACGAGCCTATGCCCAAGGTCACCACCAGGCCCACCAGCAGCATGGCGAAGGCGGCCACGCCCTGATTGCCGGCGAACAGGCCGGCGCTGGCGCTGACCAGCGCGCCCACCTGGCCGGTGGCTTTCAGCACCTCGGCGAAGCCCTGGGCGGTGATCATGGTGAAGCCTATCATCGCCATCATCTTCATGCCCTCGTTGAACAAGCCGTCCGCATCCTTCCATTTCACCACGCCGACGGCGAGGAACAGCAGGAAGCCCGCCAGCGCGCCCATGATCATGGAGTCGGTATACAGCTGCACCGCGAAGGCCAGCGCGATGGCCAGCAGCGCGGTCGTCAGCGATTTGCGGCTGACCCGGGCATGGGTGCGTTCCACGTTTTCTATCTTGCCCAGCGCGTAGTGGCGCGGCTTGCGGTAACTGACCAGCACTGCCCACAGCAGGCCGGCCACCATGCCCAGTGCCGGTATCGCCATCGCGTGCATCACATTGAGGCCGCGCACATCCATGCCGGATTTGGCGATATTACCCAGCAGGATCTGTTTCAGGAAAATATCGCCGAAGCCGACCGGAAACACCATATAGGGCGTGACCAGGCCGAAGGTGATCACGCAGGCGACCAGGCGGCGGTCCAGATGCAGCCGCGCCATCACATAGAGCAGCGGCGGCACCAGCAGCGGAATGAAGGCGATATGGATGGGCACCAGGTTCTGGCTGGCGATGCTGACCACGGCCAGCAGCAGGATCAGCGCCCATTTCAGCCTGCCCTGGGCGCCGCCGCGTTCCAGCCGCTTGATCGCCAGGTCCGCCATCGCGTGCGGCAGGCCGGATTTGGCGATGGCCAGCGCGAAGGCGCCCAGCAGGGCGTAGGACAGAGCCACCGCGGCGCCGCCGGTGATGCCGTTGTTGAACGCCTCCAGCGTGCGGGACAGGGACAGGCCGCCGCTAAGGCCGCCAACCAGGGCGCCGATCAACAGGCTGATGACGACGTGGGTGCGCAATAGCGCCAGCCCGAGCATGACCAGGACGGCCAGAAGAACTGCGTTCATTTGTATATACAGATCAAAGGGTTGGGCGAGTGTGCCGAGGGCGCGCAGCGTATCGGGTTTCGGTTTGGCTGTCGATGGTTTTGAGTTTTAGCTCGCCTCGGCGCTCGCCTTCGTCTGGCGGCGGAAGTGAGTCGATTTGTCTTTTCATTTCAGTATTTTATGTGGGCTGACGCCTGGCCTGGCCGCGATTGGGCGCGGCGCGGGATTTATATATTTGTTAGAAATAAAAAACTAATTTTATATATCTTTACTTGCGTAATGAGTCCGGCATAGAGTGGCTGCATGCCAAGGCGGCGAGTGGTGCCGCGCGAGAGGAGGTGGCTGATGAATGCCCTGCTGATAGGTGCGGACAGCCTGGGAAACATTCCGGCGGTTCTGCAAAGCTACAACATCCGGATTTCCCGCCACATCTGCGGGCGCAATGTCGCGCACCAGCGTAAGGCGCCGCTGCCGGGCAAGCCGGATCTGCTGATTCTGCTCACCGATTTCCTGGGACACAATGTGATGCGCAATTACCGCGACAGCGCCAATGCGCAAGGCATTCCCGTGGTGGCCTGCCGCCGTTCCGCCACCGCGGTGGAACTGCGCCTGCAACACGAGGGCTGGAGGAAGCTGTCATGATTTTTTCAGGCAATGAAAACTGGTTGAACGGCTTGGCGCGCGCCGAAGGCTCGGCGCTGCCGCAGGAGGATGACACGGTGGCCGTGGAGTGGGTCCGGCTGGCGCCGCAGAGCTTGCCGCCAGCGGCGGCGCAGGCCTCGCCGCCGGCTTGATCCGTCCTCGCGGTGTCTACTCGCGGTGGTAGGGGTGGTTGTTGAGGATGGAATAGGCGCGATAGATCTGTTCGGCCAGCATCACCCGCACCATGCCATGCGGCAGCGTCATCGCCGACAACTGCAGCAGCACGTCGGCGCGCTGCTTCAATTCCGCCGCCAGGCCGTCGGCGCCGCCGATGATGAAGACCACGTCATCTCCGCCGGCCATCCATTCCTTCAGGCCTTCGGCCAGGCGCACCGAAGTCCAGTTCTTGCCGCGCTCGTCCATCACCACCAGTCGCGCGCGCGGCGGGATGGCGGCGAGCAGCCGCTCGTGCTCGGCGGCAATGCCTTTTTCGGCGGTGACGCCGCCGCCGCGCTTCTCCGGCTTGATTTCCTTCAGTTCCAGCGTGATGTCGCGGCCGAAGCGCTTGGCGTAATCGCCGTAGGCTTCGTCCACCCAGCGCGGCATCTTGGTGCCGACGGCGAGAATGGTGATTTTCATTAGATTCAGGGCCAGTAAAAACACAAACGGGGACCAGGGTCCCCGTTGATTGCGGCTAGCGCTTGGTCTTGAGTCAGACCGCGGACCACGGGCGGCCGCCCGGCGGCAGGAAGCTGGGCTTCTGGCCGCCCCACAGCGCCTCGATGTCGTAGTAGTCGCGCACCGCCGGCAGCATCACGTGCACCACCACGTCGCCGGCGTCCACCAGCACCCATTCGCCGCTCTCGTGGCCTTCGCTGCCGACGATGTCGACGCCGGCTTCCTTCAGCTTGACGTGCACGCTGTTGGCCAGCGCCTTGACCTGGCGGTTGGAGTCGCCGGTGGCGACGATCATGCGTTGGAACAACTGGGTCAGATTGCTGGTGTCCAGTTCAACGATGTCCTTGCCCTTGACGTCTTCCAGGGCCTCGATCGCCAGCTTGGCAATATCTTGCACTTCCATAATGTCCTTTTCCTGTGCGGCTGTCCGCGCCGGCCGTGGCCGACAGCGGAACTGCCGCGGAATGGCGGGCGGGGCCGGCGCGCGCGGCGCGTCCGGCAGGCCTGCCGTATTGCTTGCGTGAATGGTTGCCGGCCGCCTTGGGCGGCCTGGCGGAAAATGGCCGGACACGGCGGCTATATTGTCCGGTATAGCCGGTGTTGGCGGATATAGGCCAGCACCGCGGGGGGCAGCACGTCATCCACCGCGTCGCCGCGCGCCAGGCGCAGGCGGATGTCGGTGGCCGCGATGTCTACCGGCGGCAAGGCCAAGGGGCGGATTGTACCGGATGCGGTTCGATTTGAAAAATCAGAGACTTGCCGGGCGCGCCACAAGGGCTGTATCGGCGCCGGCAACGCCGCCGGGTCGAAGCCGGGGCGCAGCGCCACGGCCAGGTTGGCGAAATGCAACAGTTCGTCCCAGCGCTTCCAGGTGTGCAGCGTGGCCAGCGAGTCGCCGCCGATCAGAAACCACAGTTCGGCATCGGGGCCCGACTCGGCGCGCAGCTCCGCCAGGGTGTCTATGGTGTAGGCGGCGCCGGGGCGGCGCACTTCGCGAGCGTCCACCGCCAGTCGCGGGTAATCGTCCACCGCCAGCTCGGCCATGGCGAGGCGCTGCGCCGGCGTGGCGTGCGGGCCATGGCTGCGGTGGTAGGGCCGGCCGGCCGGGACCAGCCTGACCTCGTCCAGCGCCAGTTCCGCGGCGAAGGCCTCGGCCATGCGCAGATGGGCGTTGTGGATGGGGTCGAAGGTGCCGCCGAACAGGCCCAGCCGCACCGGCTTACTCCTGCGCGTCGTCGTTCAGGTAGCCGTCGACGATGACTTCCAGCCGGCCGGTGGACGGGTGGATCACCATGCCGTGCACCGGCACGTCCTTGGGCATCAGCGGATGGTTGCGGATGGTGTGCACGGTGTGGCGCACGCTGTCGGACACGTTGTCGAAGCCCTTCAGCCAGC
The DNA here is from genome assembly GCF_021129195.1 of Chromobacterium aquaticum. GTDB lineage: Bacteria > Pseudomonadota > Gammaproteobacteria > Burkholderiales > Chromobacteriaceae > Chromobacterium > Chromobacterium aquaticum. The sequence continues at coordinate 52,508 of NZ_JAJOHW010000005.1, forward strand.
CGTCCAGGTCGATGCCGGCCGCGCGCAGCGTGGCGATGGTGTCTTCCGACACGCCGCGTTCCATCGCATGGTCCAGCACGCGCTGCGGATCGACCGCGCGCATGCCGCAGTCGCGGTGGGCGACCACGCAGATTTCGTCGGCGCGCAATTCGTACACCGCCATGATCAGGCTGCGCATCACCGAGCCCCAGGGGTGGGTGATCAGCGCGCCGGCGTTCTTGATCAGCTTGGCGTCGCCGTTCTTCAGGCCCATGGCCTTGGGCAGCAGTTCCACCAGGCGCGCGTCCATACAGGCCAGCACGGCCAGGCCTTTGCCTGGAAACTTGTCGGTCTTGAATTGCTCGTATTCGCGGTTTTCCACGAAGTGGCGATTGTGTTCAAGCAGAGCGCTTAATCTATCCATGATGGCAATCTCCTACAGAGAGTCGGTTCATGAGCGTTCTGGCGCGGTACAAAATGATCATGGACAGACTCTGACGATTGGTTTGGTCGTTTAGAGAAAATACTCGGTTGCGGGCGCATCCTACCACTGTTGTTCCGGCCGGTCTTGTATTTTCGCAAGCGTGGAATTGCCCTGCTTATGGCAGGGAATTGCAATGAACGTCAGGCAATGGCGGCGAATGGGCGCTGGCTTGCCGCATCGAGCGGGCTACGTTCACCAACGCGACAGATGGTCCTCGGTCACGCCCAGCAAATCGCGCACCAAGTGAACGGCGCCGCTGTCCGGGTCGCGGATCTGGCCGTTGAAGCGGCCGATGGGCTGTACATAGCGGCTGGCGGCGATCAGCAGGTTCTTGTCCTCGCGGCGCGCGCCTTCCGGGGTGAAGTCCAGTTCCAGCAGGCCGTTGTCGCTCTGCATGCGCCAGCCTTGCAAAGGGTCCTCCGGCTGGTAGTCGAAGCTGACTGGTCCCAGCCGGATCAGCTTGCCATGCAACCAGGCGGCGTTCTCGGTGTCGCCCATATAGCCTTGTTGCAGATTGAAGCCCAGTTCCAGCGCGTGCGCGCTGGCCCAGCGCCAGCGGGTTTCCCGCGCCAGCAGGCCGTTGGAATAGTCCAGCGCCGCCACCGCGCCGTCCAGCGAGTAGCGCTGGTCCTGGCAATCGGCGAAGCCGCTGATCCTGAGCCCGCCGCTCTTGTGAGTGGAGTGGGCCAGCCAGTTGGCCGGCGCGATCACCGCCAGCACCGGCGGCATCTCCGTCAATTGAATATGTGCGGCCACTTTCAGCTGCGGCGCGTCCACCGCCAGTTCCAGGCGCTCGCCGTTGCGGCGGAAACTCAGCCGGCAGCGGCCGGCGTGGAAGGAGGCGTCGCCGAAGGCGCGGTCTTCCACCTGGGTGGACAGGCCGGGCAGGCCGTTGGCGCTGACGGCGGCGATGACCTCGCCACGCTTGCGATCGAACAGGTAGGCGAAGGCGGTGCCGGTCCAGCCCACATCGACGATGGCGACGCCGATGAAGAAGGCCGGATGGGCGATGGCCGCGTACTGCCAGCGCTTGTGGTGCAGTTTGCGCGTCAGGCGCTGGTAGGGAGTGGCTTTCAGCGCGCGCCAGTCCAGCCGGTCGATGATGCCCTGATACATGCCGAAAGCGGGAATGCCGCGTTCGTGCACCAGTTGTCTGGGAGCGGAGGGGAGGGCGGGCGATGCCGCGGCGCTGACGGGCCGGGCTGGAGCCGCAGCTTGAAATAGGTTCATGGCCTTGAGTCTACAACACTTTTTCCGGTGGCGAGGGTGACTGATAGGCCATGTGGCGACATGGAAACACTGTGGCGCGACGGTAACAGTTAGTTGATTTACATTATATTATAAAACATAATGTTCGCAGCGCCGCAGTCGCGGCGGGGGAATGAATATGGATTTGAATCTGCTGCGCGCCAATGCCGGCCGCGCCGCCTTGCTGCTGAAGGGCCTGGCCAACGAGGACCGGCTGCTGCTGCTGTGCCAGCTGGTGGATGGGGAAAAATCGGTGTCAGAACTGGAGCGCCTGACCGGCATTCACCAGCCGACGCTGTCCCAGCAACTGGGCGTGCTGCGCAATGAGGGCCTGGTGACAACGCGGCGCGATGGCAAGTGGGTGTATTACAGCGTGGCCAGCCAGGACGCGCTGGCCTTGCTGAACGCCTTGCACGCCTTGTTCTGCGCGGACGCTTCGGTGGGAGAGGCGCAATGATCTTGGACTGGCAGGCGTTCACGCCGTGGCAAGCCCTGTTGGGCGGCGTGCTGATCGGCTTGGCGGCGGCGTGGCTGGCCTTGTTGCATGGCCGCGTCGCCGGCATCAGCGGCATGGTGTCCGGCCTGCTGGAGCGGCGGACGGATTGGCGCGCCCGATTGGCCTTTGTGCTGGGCTTGATGGCGACGCCGGGCTTGTGGTTGCTCGCGGTTGGCGGCTTGCCGGTCAGCCTGGTCGAGGCCGGCGGTGGCCGCTTGCTGCTTGCCGGCATCTTGGTGGGCGTCGGCACGCGTCTGGCGTCCGGTTGCACCAGCGGCCATGGCGTTTGCGGCTTGGCGCGGCTGTCGCCGCGTTCGCTGGCGGCGACGATGGCCTTCATGTGCGCCGGCTTCGTCACGGTGGCCATGTTTAGGCATTGGGGGGCGTGAAGATGGCGGCGGAGTGGAAGCGCTTATTGTCGATGGCGGGCGCCGGACTGTTGTTCGGCCTGGGCCTGTTGCTGTCCGGCATGGCCAATCCGGCCAAGGTGCTGGCTTTTCTGGATCTGGGCGGCGCTTGGGACCCCAGCCTGGCGCTGGTGATGGTCGGCGCGATCGCCGTGGCCTGGCCGGCCTTCCGTCTGGCCGAGCGCCGCCCGCGCGGGCTCTTGGGCGAGCCGGCGCAGTGGCCGGCCAAGACGCCGCTGACGCGACGGCTGATAGGCGGCAGCCTGCTGTTCGGCATCGGCTGGGGCCTGGCCGGCATCTGCCCTGGGCCGGCCTTGCTGCTGGGCGGCATGCTGTCGCCCCAAGGCGGCTTGTTCCTGTTGGCGATGGCGGCCGGCATGGGGCTGGCCGGGCGCTTGGAACAGCGCGGGTGAAGCGCTGCTTACCAGCCTGGCTGAGCGGCTATCGGCGTGAATACTTGGCCGGCGATCTGAGCGCCGGCCTGGTGGTGACCTTGTTGCTGGCGCCGCAGGGTCTGGCTTACGCCTTGGTGGCCGGACTGCCGGCCGAGGCCGGTTTGTACGCCAGCATCGCCCCCTTGCTGATCTACGCGCTGGCGGGGCGCAGCCACGCGCAGTCGGTGGGGCCGATGGCGATGACCTCCTTATTGGTGGCGGCGACGCTGGCGCGGCTGGCCGAGCCGGGCTCCGGCGATTATCTGGCGCTGGCCATCGGCCTGGCGCTGATGTCAGGTCTGATGCTGGCGGTGCTGGGCCTGTTGCGCTTGGGTTTCATCGCCGATCTGCTGTCCGAGCCGGTGCTGGCTGCCTTCACCTCGGCGTCGGCCTTGCTGATCGTGCTGTCGCAATTGGGGCCCTTGCTGGGTGTGTCGTCCGGCGGCGCTGCACTGCCGCAACTGCTGTCCGGCCTGTGGCGGGCTGTCGATGACATCAACCGTATCGCGCTGCCGTTCGGCGCATCGGCGCTGGTGTTATTGCTGTTGGCGCGCTGGCGCGGGGACGCCTGTTTGCGCCGCTGCGGCCTGACGGCTGCGGCGCGGCAGCTGTGGTTGCGGCTGGCGCCCTTGCTGGCGGTGCTGGTGGGCATGGCGCTGGTGGCCGGCCTGGATCTGAGCGCGGCGCTGCCGGTGGTGGGCGCGGTGCCGTCGGGTTTGCCGGCGCCGGCCTGGCCGGCTCTGAGCCTGGCGCAGTGGTCGCAATTGGCCTTGCCGGCTTTTTTCATCGCCTTGGTCAATTATGTGCAGAGCCTGGCGGTGGTGCAGACGCTGGCGCAGCGGCGCGGCGAGGAGGTGGACCCGGACCGGGAGCTGTTGGCGCTGGGCCTGTGCAATATCGGCGCCGGCTTGTCCGGCGGTTTTCCGGTCACCGGCGGGCTGACCCGTTCCCTGGTCAATGCCGAGGCCGGCGCCCAGACTCAGCTGGCCTCGGTGATCGCCGCGCTGGGCCTGCTGCTGCTGGCCGGCTTTGCCGCCGCCTGGCTGGCCTTGCTGCCCTTGCCGGTGTTGGCGGCGATGATCATCGCCTCGGTGGCGGGCATGATACGTTTCGACAGCCTGCGCCTGGCCTGGCGCACTGACCGCGCCGACGCGGCGGCGTTCGCGCTGACCTTCGCGCTGGTGTTGTGGCTGGGGGTGGATTCCGGCATCGTCGCCGGCGTGCTGACCTCGCTGGCCGCCATGTTGTGGCGCAGCAGCCGGCCGCATATCGCTGAACTGGGGCGGCTGCCGGGCAGCCATCATTTCCGCAACCGCTTGCGCTTCGCGGTGGAGCATCTGCCCGGCGCGCTGTTTCTGCGGGTGGACGAAAGCCTGTTTTTCGGCAATGCCCGCCAGGTGCGCGGCGAGGTGCTGGCGCGGCTGGCCGCGCGGCCGGATGCGTCCAGATTGCTGCTGATCATGAGTGCGGTCAACCGTATCGATACCAGCGCCTTGCTGATGTTGGCGCGCCTGGACGCGGAACTGGCGGCGCGCGGCGTGACGCTGCATCTGGCCGAAATCAAGGGGCCGGTGGCACAGCGGATGGAGGGCGGCGGCTTGCTGGCCGGTTTCAGCGGCCGCGTGCACTTGAGCACGCAGGCAGCGTGGGAGGCGCTGGCCGCCTAGAACCTGTTTACGATCCGCTGCACTGTGCCAGACGCCGCACGGTGAGTGCCCCATCGAAATGCTCAGATGCCATGTACGCATTCCGCTTTCTCTGCGGTTGTCGCCTTGTCTCGCACTTGCGCGCGAGATTCTACGCCGGCCCTTGCCTCAATACTCTTTGACAGTTGATGTTGCGCCGCCTCATGCAACTTGTGGGCGAACCTGGCTATCATAGCCGGATGAGCAAACAGACCCTGCTGGCCGGCGTGCTGGCGCTGACCCTGCTGCACCCTCCCGTCTCTTATGCCGATCTGCCCGACCTGGGCGAGGTGTCCGACGCCTCGCTGACGCTGGCGGACGAGAACCGCATCGGCCGCCAGGCCTGGCGCGCGATGCTGGAGGCCGGCGACATCGTCGACGATCAGGAAGTCAACGACTACCTCAACGATATCGGCGGCCGGCTGTCCAGCGGCGTCAAGCTGCCCGGCGTCGGCTTCACCTATTTCTGCGTCAACGACAGCGGCATCAACGCCTTCGCCATGCCCGGCGGCTATATCGGCATCAATATCGGCCTGCTGCTGGCGACCCAGAGCGAGGGCGAGCTCGCCTCGGTGCTGGGGCATGAAACCGCCCACGTCGCCCAGCGCCACATCGCGCGGATGAAGGCGGCTAGCAGCGCCACCAGTCCCTTGCTATTGCTGGGCACCATCATCGCCGCCGCGCTGGCGGCCAAGGCCGGCAGCGGCCAGGGCGCGATGGGGGTGGTGTCCGCCGGCATGGGCTTGTCGATTTCCAATCAATTGGCGTTTTCACGCGATTTCGAGCGCGAGGCCGACCGTGTCGGCATGCAGTATATGAGTCAGGCTGGTTTCGATGTGCGCAGCATGCCGGCCTTCTTTCAGCGGCTGCAGCAGAACGAACGCTACAGCGACAACGCGGCGCTGGCCTTTCTGCGCACCCACCCGGTGACGCTGGAGCGCATCAGCGAGGCCGAGAACCGGGCGCTGGATTATCCGGTGAAGATGCGCGCAGACAGCAGCGACTATCTATTGGTGCGCGAGAAGCTGCGCGCCACGGTGATGACGCAGGAGGAGGGCCTGCGTTATTACGAAGCCGCGCTCGATCGCGGTCTGTATCTGAACGAGGGCGCGCAGTGGTATGGCCTGGCCCAGGTCAAGCTGCGCCAGCGTGATATCGCCGGCGCGCGCCAGGCCTTGGCCAAGGCGCGGAGCAAGCTGCCGGATCATCCCATGCTGCGAGGCCTGGAGGTGGCGATAGAGCGCGAGCGCAAGGACTGGCCCGCCGCCCGCGGCGCGGTGCGCGCCGGCCTCGTCCGTTTTCCGCAGAGCCAGTCGCTGCAGTTGCTGGACATCGATATCGCCATCGCCAGCGGCGACAATCAGGGCGCGCTGAGCCTGATCAAGAGCCGCTTGAGCCAGCGGCCGGATGACCCGGCGCTATACCGGCGCCAGGCCGGGCTGTACGTGGACCGCGACCCGTTGCGTTATCACGCGGCCCTGGGCAATGCCTTCTATTATGAACAGCGCTACTCGCCGGCGATGGAGCAGTTCCAACTGGCCAGCAAGGCCAAGGGCGACGACTTCTACCTGCGCTCTTCGATCGAAGCGCGCATCCGCGAGCTGGACCGGCTGGTGCGGGAAGAGAAGAAGAAGTAGGCGCGCAACTGAAACAAATGTTTCAATTTGCGACAGCAAATCGCAAAAAAACAACATGGTGCGGCGCAATAATCGATGTTTTCCACCCGGAAACAAGCGTTAGTACGCTTGACCTATTCCTTTGTGAAAGCGGGTGGACGTACACTTGCTCAAGATACGACGCTCTTTTCGAAAATGAACATTTTTATTTGCGATTGCGTTCGTTTATAATCTGAAGCTAATAAATAGGTTCGAATTCGAGCCGATTGAAATAACGCGGGGCCGCGCAGTGCTACATACGGCCCCCGATCCACCTTGCTGTGAGGACCAGAGATGGCTGCAACTTTCCCTGACGATATCGATCCGTTGGAAACCCAGGAATGGACTGAAGCGCTGGAGTCGGTGCTGGACGCCGAAGGCCCGGAGCGCGCGCATTACCTGCTGGAACAACTGGTTGAGCGCACCCGCCGCCGCGGCGCCCATCTGCCGTTTGACGCCACCACCGCATACCAGAACAGCATTCCGCTCGGCAAAGAAATGAAGTCGCCGGGCAACCACGAGCTGGAGCATCGCATCCGCTCGATCAATCGCTGGAACGCCGCCGCTTTGGTGCTGCGCGCCGGCAAGAAGGACCTGGAACTGGGCGGCCACATCGCCTCCTTCCAGTCCTCCGCCACCCTGTACGACGTCGGTTTCAACCACTTCTGGCGCGCCCAGAACGATGAGCAAGACGGCGATCTGATCTACTTCCAGGGCCACATTTCCCCGGGCGTGTACGCGCGCGCCTTCATGGAAGGTCGCCTCTCCACCGAACAGCTGGACAGCTTCCGCCAGGAAGTGGACGGCAACGGCCTGTCCTCCTATCCGCACCCGTGGCTGATGAAGGACTTCTGGCAGTTCCCGACCGTGTCGATGGGCCTGGGCCCCTTGATGGCCATCTATCAGGCCCGCTTCCTCAAGTACCTGGAAAGCCGCGGTCTGGCCAAGACCCATGGCCGCAAGGTGTGGTGCTTCTGCGGCGACGGCGAGATGGACGAGCCGGAATCGCTGGGCGCGATCTCCATGGCCGCCCGTGAAGGCCTGGACAACCTGATCTTCGTGATCAACTGCAACCTGCAGCGTCTGGACGGCCCGGTGCGCGGCAACGGCAAGATCATCCAGGAACTGGAAGGCGATTTCCGCGGTTCCGGCTGGAATGTGCTGAAAGTGATCTGGGGCTCGCGTTGGGACCCGCTGCTGGCGATGGACAGCAAGGGCCTGCTGAGAAAGCGCATGGACGAATGCGTGGACGGCGATTACCAGACCTTCAAATCCAAGGACGGCGCTTACGTTCGCGAACACTTCTTCGGCAAATACCCGGAGCTGCGCGAAATGGTCGCCAATATGTCCGACGACGAGATCTGGGCGCTGAACCGCGGCGGCCATGACCCGCACAAGGTGTACGCCGCCTACCACGAGGCGTCCAACAACGCCAACGGCCGTCCGACCGTGATCCTGGCCAAGACCATCAAGGGTTACGGCATGGGCGCTTCCGGCGAAGCCAAGAACATCGCGCACCAGGCCAAGAAGATGGACCTGGATTCGCTGCGCAACTTCCGCGACCGTTTCGGCATTCCGGTTTCCGATGAAGACCTGGCTAACGTGCCGTACTACCTGCCGGCCGAAGACAGCCCGGAAATGAAGTATATGCGCGAGCGCCGCGCGGCGCTGGGCGGCTACCTGCCGGCGCGCAAGCCGGTGACCAATGCGCTGCAAGTGCCGGCACTGTCCGTGTTCGACGCGCAGCTGCAAGCGTCGGGTGACCGCGAGTTCTCCACCACGATGGCCTTCGTCCGCATGCTGGGCACCATCATGAAGGACAAGAACATCGGCCAGCGCGTGGTGCCCATCGTGCCGGACGAGTCCCGCACCTTCGGCATGGAAGGCATGTTCCGCCAGTACGGCATCTGGTCCACCCAGGGTCAGAACTACGTGCCGCAAGACCATGACCAGCTGATGTTCTACAAGGAATCCAAGGACGGTCAGATTCTGCAGGAAGGCATCAACGAGCCGGGCGCGATGGCCGACTGGATCGCCGCGGCGACCAGCTACGCCAACAGCAGCCAGCAGATGATTCCGTTCTACATCTACTACTCGATGTTCGGCTTCCAGCGCATCGGCGACCTGGCCTGGGCCGCCGGCGACATGCGCGCCCGCGGCTTCCTGCTGGGCGGCACCGCCGGCCGCACCACGCTGAACGGCGAAGGCCTGCAGCACGAAGACGGCCACAGCCACATCCAGGCCGGCCTGATCCCGAACTGCATCAGCTACGACCCGACCTTCGCCTACGAACTGGCGGTGATCGTGCAAGACGGCCTGCGCCGCATGTACGCCGAGCAGGAAGACGTCTTCTACTACCTGACCCTGATGAACGAAAACTACGTTCACCCGGCGATGCCGGCGGGCGCGGAAGAGGGCATCCTGAAGGGCATGTACCTGCTGCAGGACGGCGGCGACGCCAAGGTGAAAGTACAGCTGATGGGCTCCGGCACCATTCTGCGCGAAGTGATGGCCGCGGCCGATCTGCTGAAGAACGATTTCGGCGTGGCCGCCGACATCTGGAGCGTGACCTCCTTCAACCAGCTGCGTCGCGACGGCATGGAAGCCGAGCGCCACAATCTGCTGCACCCGACCGCCGAGGCGCGCGCCTGCTACGTCGAACAGCAGCTGGCCGGCCGTCAGGGCCCGGTGGTGGCCGCTACCGACTACATCCGCAACTACGCCGACCAGATCCGCGAATACGTTCCGGGCCGTTACGTGGTGCTGGGCACCGACGGCTTCGGCCGCTCCGACAGCCGCGCCAACCTGCGTTCCTTCTTCGAGGTGGACCGCTACCACGTGGCGCTGGCTGCTCTGTCCGCGCTGGCGCGCGACGGCAAGATCGAAGCGTCCAAGGTGGCCGAGGCGATCGCCAAGTACGGAATCAAGACCGACAAGCTGCCTAGCTGGAAAGTGTAATCGCAAAGCGGAAGCCCCGGTTCAGACCGGGGTCTTCCGCCTTTGCATGGCAAGCGAATCTGTAGCGGATATCCGGCGGCAAGCCCCAGCAGGGGCTTCCGCCTTACGAATGGAAAGCTCATGAGCAATCTGATCGAATTGAAAGTGCCCGACATCGGCGGTCACAGCAATGTAGACATCATCGAAGTATTCATCGCCCCGGGCCAGACCGTGTCCGTGGACGACTCCCTGATCACGCTGGAAACCGACAAGGCCAC
>NZ_JAJOHW010000006.1 GCF_021129195.1 Chromobacterium aquaticum
GGCCAGGCGCCGGCGCGCCAGGCGGCGCTGGGCGCCGGCCTGCCGCTGGCGGTGAACTGCACCACGGTCAACAAGATGTGCGGTTCCGGCATGAAGGCGGCGATGCTGGCCCATGATTTGCTGCGCGCCGGCAGCGCGCGGGTGATGGTGGCCGGCGGCATGGAGAGCATGAGCAACGCGCCCTATCTGATGACCAAGGCGCGGGCCGGCCTGCGCCTGGGCCATGGCGAAATCAAGGACCATATGTTCCTGGACGGTCTGGAGGACGCTTACGACAAGGGCAAGCTGATGGGCGTGTTCGCCGAATGGTGCGCGGAGAAATACGGCTTCAGCCGCGAGGCCCAGGACGCCTTCGCCATCGCCTCGCTGAACCGCGCCCAGGCAGCCATCCGCGATGGATTGTTCCGCGACGAGATCGCGCCGGTGACGGTCAGCGGCCGCGGCGGCGAGCAGGTGGTGGACACCGACGAGCAGCCCTTGAAGGCCAATGTCGACAAGATTCCAACGCTGAAGCCGGCGTTCAAGAAGGACGGCACGGTGACGCCGGCCAACGCCAGCTCCATTTCCGACGGCGCCGCCGCGCTGGTGTTGATGACGGCGGAGGAGGCGGCGCGCCGCGGCCTGCGCCCGCTGGCCCGCATCGTCGGCCACGCCACCCACGCCCAGGAGCCGGGCTGGTTCACCACCGCGCCGGTGGAGGCGATCCGCAAGCTGCTGGCCCGGGCGGGCTGGAGCGCCGGCGACGTCGATCTCTACGAGATCAACGAAGCCTTCGCCGTGGTGACCATGGCGGCGATGCAGGACTTGGGCCTGCCGCACGACAAGGTCAACGTCCACGGCGGCGCCTGCGCGCTGGGCCATCCCATCGGCGCTTCCGGCGCGCGCATCATCATCACCTTGCTGTCGGCGCTGCGTCAGCGCGGCGGCAAGCGCGGCGTGGCCAGCCTGTGCATAGGCGGCGGCGAGGCGACGGCGATGGCGCTGGAGTTGCTGTAAGAGCTTTTCAGACGGTGAAGCCTGGTCGGGCCTAGCCCTCGGCCCACCAGCCCGGCCGGCCGCCGCGCAGCACGCCGCGCACCGGCTTGCGGCGGGCGATCAGCTCGGCGGAGCAACAGGCGTCCACCAGGGTCAGATCGGCGGCGTCGCCGACTTGCGGCCACGCGCGGCGGCCGGCGTCGTCCAGCGGCGTCAGGCCGCGGCTGATGTGGCGCAAGGCGCGGCTCAGCGAGTATTCATCGTTCCAGCCGTGGCGCTCGCCCAGACGGCTGGCGCGCTCGACGATGCTGCCGCTGTTGTAGGGCGTCCAGTGGTCGTTGATATTGTCATTGCCCAGGCTCAGCGGAATGCCGTGCGCGGCCAGCACGCGCGGCGGCGGCATAGGCACGTCGATGGGCGCCGCCGACACGATGGCGATGCCGCTGGCGGCCAGCGCCGCGCACACCTGGTCCAGCCGGGCCGGTTCCAGTTCCCCCAAGCAGTAAGCGTGGCTGACGCTGACCCGGCCAGCCAGGCCGGCCGATTCGCTCAGCCGCGCCAGCCGTTCCAGCGTATGGGCGCCCAGCTCGCCGCGATCATGCAGATGCAGGTCCACCGGCGCATCGTGCTTGACCGCCAGCTCCAGCGTGGCATTGAGCGAGCGTTCGATGTCGCCGTCCACGCTGGCCGGGTCCAGCCCGCCCACCACATTGAAACCGGAGGCCAGCGCCTGGTCCATCAGCTTGAGGGTGCCGCCGGACAGCAGGCCGTGCTGCGGGAAGGCGACCAGCTCGTAATCCAGCCAGTGCTTGCGGCTGTCCAGCGCCAGACGCACTTGCTCCATGGTGGCGAGACCGGCCACCGGGTCCACATTGCAATGCACGCGGGCGAAGGCGACGCCGTCGGCGGCGATCAGGTCCAGCAGCGCTTCGGCGCGGCGCCGGGTGTCCGGCAGGAAATCCAGCAGGAAACCTTGTTCCTCGCGGATGCGTTCCGCCACGCTGACGAAGGGCGTGGCGGCGCGCCAAGGCCCGCCGTAATGGCCTTTGTCCAGGTGGATGTGCATGTCGGCGAAGGCCGGCAGCGCCAGCCAGCCGCGCGCGTCTCGGCGCGGCCGGCCATCGTCAGGGACGGCGTCGAAGCGTAGTTCGGCGATGCGGCCGTCGGCGATCAGCAAATGGGCGCGGCGGGTGGCGGTGGCGACAATCTGGCCGGCGGCGTCGCGTTCGAAGCCGTCTTCCAGCAATAGGGCGCCAAGCCAGTAGGCGGGTAGGGCGGTCATGCGAGCTGTCCTTGCGGCGGGAGTGGCGGCGTCGCGCGGCGCGCGCGCGACAATGGATTTTTTATCGCTAAGCACAGAAGGGATTGCACTTTATTACGTTCGAATAATTGCGTTAGCATGGTTCGACAAACCAACTCTAAGAGAATTCTGCGATGAAGCTTACCTTGATCTCGCTGGCTTTTGTCGCCGCCAGCCTGGCCTTGCCGGCGCAGGCGGCCTCCGCTCCGGCGGATGGACATGCGCTGCCGCCCGGCATCGCCTGGCTGCAGGGCGATGTGGCGGCGGCCTTCGCCAAGGCCAAATCGGAAAACAAGCCGCTATTCCTGTACTGGGGCGCGGTATGGTGCCCGCCGTGCAATCAGGTCAAGGCCACCATTTTCAACCGCCAGGATTTCATCGCCCGCGCCCGCCAGTTCGTGCCGGTCTACCTGGACGGCGACAGCCCGGACGCGCAAAAACTGGGCAGCGAGTTCAAGGTACGCGGCTATCCGACCATGATTCTGTTCCGGCCGGACGGCGCCGAGATCACCCGCCTGCCGGGCGAGGTGGATCCGGAGCGCTATCTGCGCACGCTGGAGCTGGGGCTGGTGGCGGCGCGGCCGGTGAAGGCGCTGCTGCGGGCGGCCTTGGACGGCGACAAGCTGGCGGACGGCGACTGGCAATTGCTGGCGGATTATTCCTGGGACACCGATCAAGCGCAGATCGTGCCGGAGAAACAGGTGGCGGCGACGCTGGCGCGCCTGGCGGACAAGGTGCCGGCGCAGCCGGCGGCCACCGCGCAGCGGCTGAAGCTGAAAGCGCTGGCCGCAGCGGCCAGCGAGGAGGCACCGGTGGCGGACCGAGGGCAGGGGCTGGCCGTCGCGCGCGCCGCCTTGGCGCAGCCACGCGCCAATGCTGACATCCTGATCAATAGCGCCGCCGACATCGTCAAGGCCTTGAGTGCGGACGGGGCGGAGCGTCAGGCGCTGGCGGCGCAATGGAACGCCGCGCTGGAAAAACTGGCCGCGGACGCCGGCTTGTCCACCGCCGATCGCCTGGGCGCCTTGTCCTCGCGGCTGACGCTGGCGCGCTTGAACCAGCCCAAGGGCGAGCTGCCGCGGTCCTTGCGCGAGGAAGTCAAACAGCGGGTGGCGGCGGCGGACAAGGCCACCGCCAATCCCTATGAGCGCCAGGCGGTGATCACCGCCGGCGCCGACCTGCTGACGCAAGCGGGCTGGCTGGATGAATCCGACGCGCTGCTGAAGGCGGAGTTGGGCCGCTCCCACGCGCCGTACTACCACATGCTGATCCTGGCCTCCAACGCCAAGCAGCGCGGCGACAAGGCGGCGGCGCTGGACTGGTATCGTCAGGCTTATGAGGCCGCCAACGGCCCGGCCACGCGGCTGCAATGGGGTGTCAGCTATCTGAGCGGGGCGATTGAGCTGGCGCCGGCGGACGAGAAGCGGATCGAGAGTACCGCCAGCGCCATTTTCAAGGAAGCGGGCGGCACGCCCAGCGCCTTCTACGAGCGCAATCGGCGCTCGCTGGAAAAAGCGGTGAACCGGCTCAAGGCCTGGGGCCGGCAGCAACAGCAGGCGGCGGCGCTGGCGCGGCTGGCCGGACAGCTGGACGAGGTGTGCGCCAAGTTGCCGGCCGGCGATCCGCAAAAGCCGGTGTGCGAGGGCTTGGCGCTGTCGGCCCGGTCTTGAGTCATACCGCGGCCGGCAGCGCCGACAGCATCACCTTGTCGCGGCCGTGATGCTTGGCCTGGTAGAGCATGGCGTCGGCCTCGCAGAACAGGCTTTCCAGCGAGGCGTGGCTGCTGTTCAGGCAGGCCACGCCCAGGCTGGCGGTGAAACGCAGCCGCGCGCCGGTGTCCGGCAGCGGCAGTTCGATGCGGGCGATGGCGGCGCGCAGCCGTTCCGCTACTTGCGCCGCCTGCTCGCGGCCGGTGTCCGGCAGCAGGATGCAAAACTCCTCGCCGCCGTGGCGGCCGATCAGATCGGTCTGCCGCGCCTGGCGGCGCAGACAGTCCGCCAGCTCGGTCAGCGCCTGGTCGCCGGTCAGGTGGCCGTGACGGTCGTTGATGCTTTTGAAATGGTCCAGGTCCAACACGATCAGTGACAGCGCGCGCCGTTCGCGCTGGGCCTTGCGGAAGGCGGCCACCGCTTCCTCGTCGAAACTGCGCCGGTTCAGCAAGCGGGTCAGGCTGTCGCTGCGCGACTGCTGCAGCAATTGGTCCATCGCCCGTTCGTACACCAGATAGAGCTGGCAAACCACCACGCCGTAACCGGTCCATTGCGTCATCAACAGCAGCAGGTTCTGCCTTTGGCCGGCCACTTCCAGTTCCGGCTCTCCCGAGGACAGCGCCAGCGCCAGCCGGGTCAACTCCAGCAGCAGGGTCAGCACCGCCAGCGCCGAGGCCAGCGATTTGCCGGCGCGCGGCTTGTCCTGCTCCGCCTGCCACAAGCGCCAGGAAATCATTCCCCACAGCAGGCAGCCACCCAGCGAAAAGATGGCGTGGCGCGCCAGCGCCGAGTGGGCCAGGCCGTTATGGGTGAACAGCAGCAGCGGCACGAAGATCAGCGCCAGCCCCAAGGGCAGGCTGTAATGGCTGGAATGATTGTAAAAACGTTCGATGCCGATCAGCACCTGCAGGGCGGCCAGCTGGATCAGCAGCTTGGAGCTGATCGAGATCAGCGCCTGATCCAGCTCCAGCGGCGCCAGATAGAGCAGGCCGGCCGCCGCGTCCAGCAAGCCGCCTATGGCCAGCGCCAATACGGCGGGCTGGCGTTGGCTGCGGCGCCAGAACAGGAAGGTGACCAGGGAGATGACCAGGCTGTAGCCGGCGGTACAGGCCAGCGTTGTCCGTGGGTCGAGGAAAAATGACATCGTGTTCTACTAGCAAAGAGCGTCTGGCTGGGTATCGGCCAGGCAAGCGCAAGACAATAGCAGTCTATTGATATCCATACAATTTCACTCTGAAATAAAACGCCGCGCCATGCCATGGGATGCGGCGGGTGCGCTACAATTATCCCTTTTGATTGTTGGTCTGCATCATGGACAAGCCGCAGTATCCGATCAGCGAGCGCGAAGTGGAATTCAGCGCGATGCGCGCGCAAGGCGCGGGCGGGCAAAACGTCAACAAGGTATCGTCGGCGGTGCATCTGCGCTTCGATGTGCGCGCGTCCTCGCTGCCGGAATGGCTGCGCGAGCGCCTGCTCGCGCTGGCGGACCAGCGGCTGAACAAGGATGGCGTGCTGGTGATCAAGGCGCAGCAGCACCGCACCCAGGAATTGAACCGCGCCGACGCGCTGCAGCGCCTGCAAGCCTTGATCGACGCCGTCAGCCACACCCCCAAGGCGCGCCGCGCCACCAAGCCCACTTACGGCTCCAAGCAGCGCCGCCTGGCCGGCAAGACCCGGCGTGGCGAGGTCAAGTCGCTGCGCGGCAAGGTGGACTTGTAGCCGGCCCAATTGCTTCGGTGAAATCGCGGGGATGTATTAGTGTTAATGCTGAAGGCATGAATACTGAGAAGGGAGGCCGCGATGTGGAGTCTGACAATCCGGGCGCAGCTGCGGCTGTTGGCATGCGGGGCGGTGGTGTCCTGCCTGTTGATCGGCGCGGTCGGCTATCAAAGCACGGCGCAACTGGTGCGGAATATCTACGAATTGCTAGATAGCCAGGGGGCTGTGCGCCGGCAGATGGATGCCGACATGATGCATGACGCGGTGCATGCCGATGTGCTGGCGCTTTTGTTGGCGCAGAAAAACGGCGATCGTGAGGCGCTCAGCGATATCCGCAAGGATGTCGACGAGCATCGCAAGCGTTTCCTTGGCGCGATGAAGGAGAACCAGGACAAGCTCAGCGATCCAGCGGCCCGCGCCTTGCTGCAGCAGATCCTTCCCGTGGTGGAGCGCTATACCGCGACCGCGACCGCCATCATCGCCGGTGGGTTTGAGCATCCGGAGACGGCCGCCGTGAGTTTGAAGGGTTTTCAGCAGGATTTCGCGCTGCTGGAAGACAAGATGGAAAAACTGGCCGACGCCATCGACAACGGCTCGCGACGGCAGAGTGATAGCTCGGTGGCGCAGGTGGGGGGGGCCGCGGTGGTCATCATCGTGGCGGCGGTGGCCGCGGCGCTGCTGATGGCCTTGTTGTGTTGGTGGGTGGCGCGCTCGATGCTGCCGCCGATCGAGCACTTCAAGGACGCGGCGCAGCGCATAGAGCGCAGCGGGGATTTGTCGATCCGGGCGCCGGTGGGCCGCAACGATGAGTTGGGCGCCGCCATCGGCGAATTCAACACCTTGATGGATACCTTGCAGGGCATTGTCGGCAAGGTGGGCCAGACCTCCGGCGCGTTGGGCGGCTCGGTAGACGAGATCGCGCAGTTGACCCTGCGGGTGGGGCAGGCTAGCCAGCAGCAGACCGATTCGGCCCAGTCCATGGCCGGCGCCATCCAGCAACTCGCCGATCATCTGGCCAGCGTGGCCGAGCACGCCGACAGCACCTTGCAGATCGCCGGCGAAGTGGGGCAATGCTCGAGCGAAGGCAGCAGGGCGGTGCAGCAGACCGTGGGCAATATCGGCAACCTGGCCCAAACCATTCATCACAGCGCCAACAGCGTGCAATTGCTGGAGGGCGATATCCGCAAGATAGGCGGCATGGTGAATTCGATCCGCGGCATCGCCGATCAAACCAATCTCCTGGCCTTGAACGCCGCGATAGAAGCCGCGCGTGCCGGTGAATCCGGCCGCGGCTTCGCCGTGGTGGCCGACGAAGTGCGCGCGCTGGCGGAGCGCACCGCGCAGGCGACGGCGGACATCGTCAACGTCATTTCCCAGCTGCAGGCCACCTCGGAGCAGGTGGTCAGCGGCATGGAAAACGGTGTTGGCCAGGTGGAGGAAGGTGTGGAACTCGTGAAACAACTGGGCGGCATGGTGGACCAGATCGGCCGTCAGGCCGGCGTGGCGGAGGAGCGCATCCGCAATATTTCCCGGCTGCTGGACAACCAGAAGGCGGCCGGAGCGCAAATCCTGGTCAACGTCGACGCGGTGACCGAGCATGCCGGAACCACCAGCCGTTCGGTGGAACAAGTACAGGACGAATTGCTGCAGCTGCGCGGCCATTTTGGTGAACTGAGCGAGTCCATCCGCCACATGCGCGTTTGATCCGGTTTGGCCGCCACGGCCGGCGCGGGTAGAATGCACGGTTTTTGACACGCCGAAGCGGCGCGGAGGATGCGGCCATGGCCAAAAAACAGAAACAGGACGAACTGGACGAGGAAACCCGCGCGCTGCTGGAATGGTGCGCCGAGGTGGAAACCCATCTGGTGGCGGCCGGCGCCACGGTGGCGGAGGCGCAGGAGCATATCGAGGAACAGGCGGAGTGGTATACCGACCAGTACTACGACGGCTTGAGTCCGGAAGAAGCGGCGCGGGCGGCGCTGAAATGAGTCGACGCATCGCCGTCATCGATTTCGAAACCAACGGCGCGTCCCCGGGACGCGATTGCCGCGCCACCGAAATCGGCGTGGCGCTGCTGGAAGACGGCCGCATCGTCGATCGCTATCAAAGCCTGATCAATGCCGGGGTGTGGATTCCGCCGATGATAGAGCGGCTGACCGGCATCAGCAACGCGATGTTGCGCGACGCGCCGCCGCCGGCGGTGGCGATGGCGGAGGCGGCGCGTTTCGTCGGCGATACGCCGCTGGCCGCGCACAACGCCAGCTTCGACCGTAAGTTCTGGGACTACGAACTGGCGCAGCTGGGCCTGGCGCGCAGCCAGGATTTCGCCTGTACCCTGCTGCTGTCGCGCCGGGTGTTGCCGCAGGCGCCGGACCACAAGCTGGGCACCCTGGCGCGCTGGTTGCGCTTGCCGGACACCGGCCGCGCCCACCGTGCGCTGGCCGACGCGGAAATGGCCGCGCATTTGCTATCGCATCTGCAGGGCGAACTGAGCAGCCGCTATGGCGCGCACCTGTGCGGCCATGGTCAGCTGTGCGGCATGCAGAAGATCAGCGCGGCCAAGATAGGGCAGTATCTGCAGGCTCAGGCCGGCTGAGACCTCGCGCGGCGCAAGGTTCATCCCGCGTTGCCGGGCGCGCCGACGCCAAACTCCGGCCTGGCGGCGAACCAGCCCTGGGCCAGTTCGCGCAAGGCGGCGATGGCCGGCGTGTCCGTGCGTTCCCGCAGGCAGGCCAGCACGATGCGTTGCGTCGGCAGCGGATCGGCGATGGGCCGCAGCGCCAGCGGACGGCCGTCATAGCTGTGGTCGCCGCTGGGCCGGGTGTAGGCGATGGCCACGCCCAGTCCGTGAGCCACCATGCCGCGTTGCAGTTCAAGACTGCGCACGGTTTCCAGCCGCGCCGGCCGCAGGCCGTGCATGCGCAGCAAGTCCAGAAAATGCGCACCGCTGTATGCCTGCTCGGTCAGCAGTAGCGGCCATTCGCATAATTCCCTCAAACTCACTTGTTCACCCCGCGCCAGCGGATGGTCGGCCGCCAGCAGCGCGTGGGGCGCCAGCGTGCGCAGTTCGGTCAGCGCCAGCGCGGGCGGCAGCGCCAGATCGTAGCTGATGGCGGCGTCCAGCCCGCCTTGCAGCAGTTGCGGGCCGATCAGGTCGAAGCCGCACTCCCGCGGCTCCACGCGCAAGGACGGGTGCCGTTCGCGCAGCGCGCTCAGCAAGGGCGGCAGGCAGTAAGGCGCCAAGTCCTCGAAGCAGCCCAAGGCCAACTCCCCGGCCAAGGATGCCGCGCCGTCGGCCAGCCCCTCCAGAGCCATCGCGGCTTCCATGGTTCGCCGCGCCTGCGCCAGCGCTTGCCGGCCAAACGGCGTCGTCGTCATGCCGGAGCCGCGCGCGCGCACGAACAGGGCCTGGCCCAGGATCTCCTCCAGTTCGCCGATGGCGGCGGATACCGCCGGCTGGGAGACGTTCAGCCGTTCAGCCGCCGCGCTGATGCCGCCGTGACGGGCCACCGCCAACGCGTAGCGCAATTGACGCAAGGTCAGCTTCATCGCTTTTTCCGAGGAGGATGATCAAAACATATTATTTTATTTTGGCATGGACTTGTGGCGATAGTGAGGACGGGCGCCCGCAGTGGCGGAGTGCATCCATACAAGAGGAGGAGAAGCCCATGTCAGCCTGTCCCGAAATTTCCACCGCCGACATCGCCGCCTTTCAGAGCGACGGCGCCATCTGCCTGCGTGGCCTGTTCAGAGATTGGGTGGAGGTCATCGCCGCCGGCATCGAGCGCAATCTGCAGGCGCCAGGCCCCTATGCCGGCAATGTGGTCGCCGCCGGCGAGCCGGGGTCCTTCTTCGAGGATTATTGCAACTGGCGGCGCATTCCCGAATTCGAAGCGGTGGTGACGGCGTCGCCGGCCGCCGCCGCCGCGGCCACCCTGATGCGCTCGGCTGGCGCGCAATTCTTCCACGAGCATGTGCTGGTCAAGGAGCCGGGCACCCACAAACCCACGCCCTGGCACCAGGATATTCCGTATTATTTTGTCGATGGCGAGCAGACCGTCAGCTTCTGGATTCCGGTAGACCCGGTGCGCGAGGCAACGCTGCGGCTGATCGCCGGCTCCCACCGTTGGGAGGAATGGGTGCGGCCGGTGCGCTGGAAGGACGACTCCGGCTTCTACGAGGGCGATGCGCGCCGCTATCGCGACGCGCCGGACCCGGACCGCGAACCGGGCATGACGGTGCTGGAGTGGGCGCTGGAGCCGGGCGACGCGGTATTGTTCGATTTCCGCACCGTGCATGGCGCGCGCGGCAATCCCGGCGGCGGACGGCGGCGCGCGCTGTCCTTGCGCTGGCTGGGCGACGACGCGCGCTACGTAGAGCGTCCGGGCCGCACCTCGCCGCCGTATCCGGATCACGGCATGCGGCCGGGTCAGCGCCTGCGCGAGGATTGGTTTCCGGTGTTGTGGCCGGCGGCCTGAGGTCTGTCAGGCGGTCCAGCGCATCAGGAATTCGCCGTCGGCGTATTGGATATCGACAAAGCCTAGGCGCAGGTAGAGCCGTCGCGCCGGATTACGCTCCAGCACGCTGAGTTCCAAGGCGGCTCCGGCGTGTTCGGCCTCGCGTTGCAGACTGCGGATCAGCTTGCCGCCCAGGCCGCGGCCATGGCAGTCCGGCAGCAGTTGCAGCTGGATCAACTGCCAGGCGGGGAGCCGGCGCGCGACTTTGAGCAGGCCGATGTCCCGCTCGCCTTCCATGATGATGGCGGCGTGTTCGAAACCATGGTGGATGCGGCTCAGATGCGCGTCCTCAGCGCAGGGCATGCGCGCGGCTTGTAGATGGGGGCCCATGCTGGCGCGGCGCAGCGTCAGCAGGAAGGCCAGGTCGTCGCGCCTGGCGGGGCGTAGCGTGATGGTGGGATTCAGCGTTTGGCTCCTGGAGTCGGCGCAGCATGGCTGGTGCGCTTGCTAAAACGGCCCGCCAAGGCGGGCCGTTTGTTTGGCTTAGGCGTCCAGCCCTTGCTGGGCCAGCGCCGCGGCGCGCAGGACCGCGCGCGCCTTGTTCTGGGTTTCCTGCCACTCCATTTCCGGCGAGGAGTCGGCGACGATGCCGGCGCCGGCCTGCACGTAGAGCATGCGGTTCTTCAACACCGCGGTGCGGATGGCGATGCACAGATCCATGTCGCCGTTGAAGCCCAGATAGCCGACCGCGCCGCCGTAGATGCCGCGCTTGCTGGGTTCGTACTGGTCGATGATCTCCATCGCCCGCACCTTGGGCGCGCCGGACAGGGTGCCGGCCGGGAAGGTGGCCTTGAGCACGTCGATGTTCGATGTCTCGGGGCCGACCTTGCCCTCCACGCTGGACACGATGTGCATCACGTGGGAATAGCGCTCGATCGCCATATTGTCGGTGACGCGCACGCTGCCGGTGGCGGCGACGCGGCCCACGTCGTTGCGGCCCAGGTCCATCAGCATCACGTGTTCGGCGATTTCCTTGGGGTCGGCCAGCAGCTCGGCCGCCAGCGCTTCGTCCTGCTCGCGGCTCTGGCCGCGCGGGCGGGTGCCGGCGATAGGGCGCACGGTGACGGTGTCGCGCTCGCGGCGCACCAGGATTTCCGGCGAGGCGCCCACCACGTGGAAGTCGTCGAAGTGGTAGAGGAACATATAGGGCGACGGGTTCAGGCTGCGCAGCGCGCGGTAGAGGCTGAGCGGGGACTCCGCGAACGGCATCTGCATGCGCTGGGACAGCACCACCTGCATGATGTCGCCGTCTTGGATGTAGCGCTTACAGTCGGCCACCGCGTCCTTGAACGCCTGTTCGCCGTATTCCGACGCCGCTTGCGAGGCCTGGGACGGCAAGGACAGCGGCACTTCCTGCGGCTCGCGCAGGCGCGCGCGCAGCTGGGCCAGCCGCGCCTCGGCCTTCAGCAGCGCGTTGGGCACTTCCGGATCGGCGTAGACGATGAGAAACAGCTTGCCGGACAGATTGTCCACCACCGCCAGTTCCTCGGACACCATCAGCAGCATGTCCGGGGTGCCGATGGCGTCGGGCTTGGCGGTTTCGGCCAGCCGCTTTTCGATGTGGCGTATGGTGTCGTAGCCGAAGTAGCCGACCAGGCCGCCGGCGAAGCGCGGCAGGTTCGGCTGCGGCGGGGTGCGGAAGCGCTGCTGGAAGGCTTCGATGAAGGCCAGCGGGTCGCCGCTGTGGCGTTCTATCACCTTGTCGCCGTATTCCACTTGCACTTGCTGGCCATTGACCCGCAAGCGGGTATTGGACGGCAGGCCGATGAAGGAGTAGCGGCCGAAGCGCTCGCCGCCGACGACGGACTCCAGCAGATAGGAATAAGGCTGGTTGGCCAACTTCAGATAAACCGACATCGGGGTGTCGAGGTCGGCGAACAGCTCCAGGCTGACCGGGATGCGGTTGTAGCCGGCGGCGGCCAGGCGGTTGAATTCTTCATGGTTCATGGCGGGTCCTGCGCTTTTGCGGTCGTGGTGAGGTCGAATGCAGCTTGTCAAACAGGCATTGAGCGACGCCATCGGCATCCAAGCCGGAATCCTAGGTTCATCATGAAGTTGTCATCCGTAAAAAAAGTTATCAGCTGATCAGCTATTCTTCATCAAATCGTAAAGTTCGGCAATATTGGCCACCACCAGATCCGAGCCCAGCGCGGCGGCGTCGGCATAGCCGTAGCTGACGGCCACGGCGGCGCAGCCGGCATTGCGCGCGGCCAGCACGTCGTTGGCGGAGTCGCCCACCATCGCCATTTGCTCCGGGGCGATGCCCAAGACCTGGCAAACGTGCTGCAAGGGCAGCGCCGACGGTTTCTTTTCCGCCAGGGTGTCGCCGCCGATGATCAGGCTGAAGTGGTCGCGCAGGCCCAGCTGTTCCAGCAGCGGCAGCGCCAGCCGCTCGGATTTATTGGTGATCACCGCCAGCGGCAGCTGCAGCGCGCGCAACAGGCCCAGGCCGTCGGTCACGCCCGGATAGATGCTGGTGTTGTCGCTCAGGTGCTCGCGGTAGTACTGGATGAAGAAGACGTAGCCGCGTTCCCACAGCGCCGGATCAGCCTGGCCGTCGCGCTCATTGGTCAGCGCGCGGTGCACCAGGCTGGCGATGCCGTCGCCGACGTGCTCCTGGATGCGCAGCGCCGGCAGCGGCGGCAGGTCCAGGTGTTCGCGCATGGCGTTGGCGGCGGCGGCGAGATCGGGAATGGAGTCGACCAGGGTGCCGTCCAGATCGAAGGCGACGGCTTTGATGTGTTTCAGATTCATATGCGTTTCAGCGCGGCGGCCTTGGCCGCCGCTTGTGCTTGTCGCGCGCGTTTGCGCGCGGCGGATTGTAAACAGGCGTCAGCCCAGGTTGCGGATGTCCACCACGGCTTGCAAGCCAAAGGCCGGCGACAGCAGATGGTCGACGATGCGGCGCGCGGCGGCGGCCGGGGTGCTCAGTTCTCCGTCCGCCTTCAGCGCGTCGAAGCGGGCTTTCTGCGGAAACTGCTCGGTGTCGCTGCCGCGGATGCTGGCCTGCATCTCGGTGTCCACCACGCCGGGATAGAGCGCGACGATTTGCGCGGCGTTGGCCTGGCCGGCCTGTTCCACGGCCACGCTGCGGCTGAAGTGGTCCAGCCCGGCCTTGGTGGTGCAGTACACGCTCCAGCCCGGATAGGGCTTGGCCGCGGCGCCGGAGGATATGTTCAGGATGCGGCGGCGGGCCTTGAGGCCGGCGCTGGCGCGCAGCAGCGCGTCGGTGGCCAGCATGGGCGCGGCCAGATTGATCGCCAGCGCGCGCACCACGTCTTCGGCCGGGTAATGGCCAGCCTGGGCGATGGGCGTGACCACGCCGGCGTTGTTGATCAGATTGAGGCTGGCGCAATCGGCCGGCTTCAGTTGTTCCACCGCTGCGGCGATGGCGGGCGCCACCGCGGCGGCGTCGGCGAGGTCGACGTCGAGGGCGATCAGGCGCTCCGGGTAGCGGCGCGTCAGCGGCGCCAGCGCGTCCACGGCGCCGCGCGCCAGGCCGGCGACGCGGTAGCCGTCGGCGAGCAGGGCTTCGGTCAGCGCCAGGCCAAGGCCGCGCGAGGCGCCGGTCACGATGAAGGCATGCATAGTCTGTGCTCCTGGTTTGAGGGCCGGTTTCAGCGGAGTTGGGCCAGCTCGGCGCGCATTGCGTCGATCACGGTCTTGTAATCGGCCTGGCCGTAGATGGCGGAACCGGCGACGAAGGTGTCGGCGCCGGCCTCGGCCACCGCGCGGATATTGTCGGTCTTGATGCCGCCGTCCACTTCCAGCCAGATTTCGCCGCCGTGCCTGGCGGTGTATTCATCGATGCGGCGGCGCGCCTCGCGCACCTTGTCCAGCGCGTGCGGAATGAACTTCTGGCCGCCGAAGCCCGGGTTCACCGACATGATCAGCACCATGTCTATCTTGTCCATCACATGATCGAGGTAGGACAGCGAGGTGGCCGGGTTGAACACCAGACCGGCCTTGCAGCCGGCGTCCTTGATCAGGCCCAGCGTGCGGTCTATGTGCTCGGAGGCTTCCGGGTGGAAGGTGATGATGTCGGCGCCGGCCTTGGCGAAGGCGGCGGCCAGGCTGTCCACCGGCTTCACCATCAGGTGCACGTCGATGGGCGCGTTGCTGTGCGGACGGATGGCCTCGCACACCATAGGCCCTATGGTCAGGTTGGGCACATAGTGGTTGTCCATCACGTCGAAATGGATAATGTCGGCGCCGGCGGCGATCACGTCGCGAACCTCTTGGCCAAGACAGGAAAAATCGGCGGAAAGAATGCTAGGGGCGATACGGAAAGTGCGCATAGGGCGTTGCTTTGGGCAAGGATGAACACGGGATGGCCACATTCTACCGCGCCAAATGCGGGACGGCGGGATAAAATAAAGCACAAACAACAAAAGGAGCGCAGAACATGGCGGAAAAAACCTACCGCGTCGAAGTCCAGGCCGAGCCGCATTACATCGAAGAGCAATCCAATATGGCCAACGACATCTATGTGTTCGGCTATCGCATCCGCATCACCAATACCGGCAGCGAACCGGCGCAGCTGATCAGCCGCCACTGGATCATCGCGGACGCCAACGAGCAGGTGCAGGAAGTGCGCGGCATGGGCGTGGTGGGCGAGCAGCCGCGCATCGAGCCGGGCCAGTCTTTCGACTATTCCAGCGCCACCCACCTGAAAACCCCCTACGGTTCAATGAAGGGCAGCTACCAGTTCCTGGCCGACGACGGCAAGCGTTTCGAGGCGGAGATCCCCGAGATGAACCTGGTGGCGCCGCGCGTGCTGCACTGAAACGCTCCCGCCGGCGGCGCTATTTTTCCCTGGGCCAGGTCCACCACACGATGAAGGTGGCCAAACCGCCGGCAATCGCCGCTTCCAGCAATAATATCCACATATCCGCTCTCCCTAGCGAGCGTTGATGATGTTCGCAAGACCGCTCAACTCTCACTTTGGAACAGCTTGTCGTCACAGGCAATCCCAAATATGCGTTTTACCCATTCCGGCCCGGCCCCGGGCAACCGCAACGACGCAGCGACGCTGAAGACGCTGCTGCCCTATCTGTGGGTGTTCAAGGGCCGCGTGCTGCTGGCGCTGTCTTGCATGATTCTGGCCAAGGTGGCCGCAGTCAGCGTGCCCTTGTACCTGAAAGACATCGTCGATCAACTCTCGGTGCCGGCCACCTTGCTGGCGCTGCCGGTGCTGGCGCTGGCCGGCTATGGCTGTGCCCGGCTGCTGTCCAGCGTGCTGGGCGAACTGCGCGACGCGGTGTTCGCGCGGGTGATACAGGGCGCGGTGCGCAGCGTCGCGCGCGGGGTGTTCCAGCACCTGCTGCGGCTGTCGCTGCGCTTTCATCTGGAACGCCAGACCGGCGGCATGAGCCGCGACATCGAGCGTGGCACCAAGGGCATAGGCTTTCTGCTGAACTTCACCGTGTTCAACATCCTGCCCACGCTGCTGGAAATCGGCATGGTCACCGCCATTCTGCTGCACCGCTACGCCTGGCCGTTCGCGCTGGTGACCTTCGCCACCATCGCCGTCTACATCGCCTTCACCCTGGTGGTGACCGAGTGGCGCACCGTCTACCGCCGCAGCATGAACGACCTGGACTCCAAGGCCAACGCCAAGGCGATAGACGCGCTGCTCAATTACGAGACGGTCAAATACTTCAATAATGAAGGCTACGAGGCGGCGCGCTACGACAAGAATCTGGCGGCTTGGGAGGCGTCGGCGATCAAGAACCAGGTATCGCTGTCCATGCTCAACGCCGGTCAGGGCCTGATCATCGCCAGCGGCGTCACCCTGATCATGGTGCTGGCGGCGCGCGAAGTGGTGGCCGCGCGGATGACGGTGGGCGATGTGGTGTTGGTGGCCACCTTCATCACCCAACTGTACGCGCCCTTGAACTTCCTCGGCTTCGTCTACCGCGAGATCAAGCATTCGCTGGCCGATATCGAGCGCATGTTCTCGCTGCTGGGAGCGAATGAAGAAGTGGCGGACGTGGAAGGGGCGGCCACGCTGGCCGCGCCGGCGGCCTCGGTACGCTTTGAACAGGTGGGCTTCGCTTACGAGAGCAAGCGCCGGATTCTGAGCGAGGTCAGCTTCGAGATTCCGGCCGGCAAGACATTGGCGGTGGTGGGCGCCAGCGGCGCCGGCAAATCCACGCTGTCGCGGCTGCTGTTCCGCTACTACGACGTCAGCCAGGGCCGCATCCTAGTCAATGGCCGAGATATCCGCGAACTGAGCCAGGACAGCTTGCGCGCTCATATCGGCATCGTGCCGCAGGACACGGTGCTGTTCAACGACACGGTGTATTACAACATTGCCTATGGCCGGCCCGGCGCCAGCCGCGAGCAAGTGATGGAAGCGGCCAAGTCCGCGCACATCCACGATTTCGTCAGCGGCCTGCCGGATGGTTACGACACCATGGTGGGCGAGCGCGGACTCAAGCTGTCCGGCGGCGAAAAGCAGCGGGTGGCGATTGCGCGCACCATTCTGAAGAATCCGCCCATCCTGATCTTCGACGAGGCCACCAGCGCGCTGGACTCGCGCACCGAGAAGGCGATCCAGCGCGAGCTGGCGGAAATCTCCGCCAACCGCACCACGCTGATCATCGCCCATCGGCTGTCCACCATCGTTGACGCCGACCAGATCCTGGTGATGGAGGCCGGGCGCGTGCTGGAGCAGGGCAGCCACCGCGAGTTGCTGGAGCGTGGCGGGCGCTATGCCGAAATGTGGCGCTTGCAGCAGACGGAGCAGCCGGCGACCGACGATGCCTGAAAACCTATTTACGATCCGCTGCGCGTCGTGACATGTGGCACGGTGAGTACCGCTTCGAAATGCTCATGTACCACGAGTACATTCTGTTTTCTCAGCGCTTCTCGCCTTGTCTCGCTCTTGCTCGCGAGACTCTGAACAGGCTCTAAGGCCTTGGTTTTCCAGCGGCCTTGAGTTCGCTCATCGCCGCCAGCACGCTATCGGCCAGCGTCAGCATGCGTTGGCAGTCCGCGGCCTGGGGCAGGGAGGAGACGTCCAGCGTTGGTGACAGTGCTTGCAGCGCGCGGCGGGCGCTGGCGGCGACATCGGCGGCCAGATTGAAGTCGCCGGGCGACAGCACCCGGCCATTGCGGATTTTCTTGTAGTACACGGCCGCCATCTGCGCGTACTGCGACGCGGTCTGTTGCGCGTCCAGGCTGGGGTCCAGCGTATCCAGCAGCGCCATGATTTCGCGGCAGGCCTGTTCCGCTGAACTCCAGCGCTTGTCCTGCTGCTGGCGTTGCTGCGCCTGGGGCTTGCTCGCGGCTTTCTTGCTGGCCATCTGGGGCTCCTGGAGGAAAAGACAGAGCGCCGCATTCTAGCCATCCCGGCCACGGCGCGCCAGCGGCCCGTTCAATGCAGCTGGAACTCCATCAGCCCATGCTCTTCGCTGGGCAGCGATAATTCGACGAAATCATTCAGGCAAAACAAGGTCAGCTTGCCGCCGTAGACCGCGCCGGTGTCCAGGTTCAGCACATTGTCAAAACGAGTGGCGCTGGTCTGCGGGGTATGGCCAACCAGCAGCAGCTCGACGCCGCTGACCACGCCGCCGCGGCCATTGCGCGCGCGTTCGCGCGACCACAGCGCGGTGTTGCGGCTGGCGTCCGGCAGAGTGCCGTTTTCCAGACCCGCGACCAGGGCGTCCCAGTCATTGTCCGGGCAATCGGCGTGCACCACGCCTATCTTGCCGCCAGCGCCGTCGGCGATCTCTATCGCGTAGGGCAGGCGCTGAAAGGCTGCGAGGCAGGCTAGTCGCTGCGCCGTGGGCAGGGCCAGCAGCCAGGAGCCGCCATTGTTGACGTGGCGGATCTCAGCCTGTTTGTCGCCCAGCAGCGAATCGATTGCCAATTGCTCGTGATTGCCGCGCACTGCGTGGAACCACGGTTGCGTCAGCCACTCCAGCACCGCGGCGCTGTCGGCGCCGCGGTCCACCATGTCGCCGACCGAGAACAGCCGGTCGCATGTGGGATTGAAGGCGGCCATTTTCAACAGCCGCGACAGTTGACGGAAGCAGCCGTGGATATCGCCTACCGCCCAGTCGCGGCCTTGGGTATTGCGTTGCAGCTTCAGAATCATGCTTGAACTCGGGGGTGGGGTGCGGATATTTTGCGCCATGCCGATGGTTTTGTCATCGTATTGATAGTTTCCAAACTAGAACTATTTTTGTTTGACTATCATTGGCTTAGCGAGTTCTGTGGCGAGTCTGAGCTTAGCCGGTCAGCCATTCCTGGCAGAATTGCCGGCGGAATTCGAACAGCGCTTGCAGCCGCTGCTCCGCCATCCTCCTGCCGGCCTCGGTCTGCATCATGCCTGGCAATTTAGCCAGTTTTACCTCGATATGGTCCAGCGCCCAGCGGCGGTCGTCCAGCTCGCGGTCTGCGCCCTGAGGGTCCAGCGGGTGGGCCAGCGCGGAATCCATGCGGCCGGCGGTGTAGAACAGCCGCGCCAGTCCGATGGCGCCCAGCGCGTCCATGCGATCGGCGTCCTGCACGATGCGCGCCTCCAGGCTTTGCGGCGCGATAGCGGCGCTGAAGCTGTGCGCTTCGATGGCGTGGGCGACGCCGTCGAGCTTGTGCTGCGGAAAGTTGTCGGCGGCCAGCAGCGCGCGGGCGCGCGTGGCGGCCTGGCGCGAGGCTAGATGGCGCTCCGGGTGGTTCTTGGGCAGGTTGACCAGGTCATGCAGATAGCAGGCGGCCAGCACGGTCAGCGCGTCGGCTTCGGGGTGGGCGTCCAGCAACTGGCGGGCGCAGGCCCAGACGCGGTGGAAGTGGTTGAGGTCGTGGGCGCCGTCGTCGTCGCCCGGCTGTTGCAGCAGCAACTGGATCAGGCGTTGGCGCCAGTTTTCCAGCGGGGTATCGCTAAGGGGGTGGCTCATTGCGGCGGTGGTGGGTTGGGGCAGAGGATTACAGCCCCAATCCGCACCGCCGTCAAGCCGGCGTTAAAAGCCGGTTCAATGTGTCGTTCTTGCTCGCGAGGCGCTTAGCCGGCGCTCAGCTCGCAGTAGCGCGCGGCGATCGCCGAGGCTAGGCGGGCGTTGTTCAGCACCAGCTGGATGTTGGCGGCCAGGCTGTTGCCGCCGGTCAGTTCGCAGACGCGGGCCAGCAGGAAGGGGGTGGATTCCTTGCCGGCCACGCCTTGCGCTTCGGCCTCGCCCAGAGCCTGCTCGATGGCGGCGTCGATCTTGTCGCGCGGCATCGCGTATTGCTCCGGAATCGGGTTGGCCACCACCACGCCGCCGCGCAGCTGCAGCTGCCACTTGGCCTGCATCGTGGCGGCGATGTCGGCGGCTTCGTCCAGACGGTGGTCCAGCTTGAAGGCGCTGTCGCGGGTGAAGAAGGCCGGCAGGTGGTCGCAGCGATGGCCGATGACCGGCACGCCATGGGTTTCCAGGTATTCCAGCGTCAGGCCCAGGTCCAGGATGGACTTGGCGCCGGCGCAGACCACGGCCACTGGGGTTTGCGCCAGTTCCTGCAGATCGGCGGACACGTCGAAGCTGCGCTCTGCGCCGCGGTGCACGCCGCCGATGCCGCCGGTGGCGAATACGCGGATGCCGGCCATCGCGGCGATGATCATGGTGGTGGCCACGGTGCTGGCGCCGCTGCGCTTGCCGGCGACGATGAAGGGCAGGTCGCGGCGGCTGACCTTGGCGATGTCGCGACCGCCCTTGCCCAGGTATTCGATCTCGTCCGCGCTCAGGCCGGCTTTCAAGCGGCCGTCGATGATGGCGATGGTGGCCGGCACCGCGCCGTGGGCGCGGATTTCCGCTTCCACTTGCAGCGCGGTTTCCACGTTCTGCGGATAGGGCATGCCGTGGGAGATGATGGTGGACTCCAGCGCCACCACCGGGCGGTTGGCGGCCAGGGCGGCGGCGACTTCGGGATGGATGTCGAGATGGGCGTTGTGCATTGCGTGCTCCTTAGTTGATGACGAGATCAGGCGTTCAGATAGGCTTCCACCGCCGCGCGCGACAGTGAAGGGTTGTTGGTGGCGGCGGAGGACAGCGTCAGCGCGGCGCAGCCGCGGGCGAAGCGCACGCTGTCCGCCAGCGGCAGCTCATTGAGCCAGCCCCAGGCCAGGCCGGCCATCAGCGCGTCGCCGGAGCCGGTGGTGTTGACGATGGCGCAGTCCGGCGCGTCCAGCCAGCCATCGCCGGCTTCGCCGCTGTAATAGATGCCGGCGCCGGCCATGCTCAGCACCACGCGGCGCACGCCCTGGCCATGGAACCAGCGCGCGGCGTCCGGCGCGTGTTCCGGGCGTTCCAGCGGCAGGCCGGACAAGGCGGCGGCTTCCAGACGGTTGGGCTTCAAGGTGTGGATGCGCGACAGCCAGGGGCGGATGCGCTCGGCCTTGAACGCGGAGACCGGATCGATGAACAGCGGCTTATCGCCGCTTTCGGCGATCAGCCAGGCCAGCGCGTCGGCGCATAGATTGGTGTCGGCCACCACCGCGCCGGCGTGGCGCACCAGCTCGCGCTGCGCTTGCAGCCGTTCCGGCGTCAGCCGCTTGAGGATGTCCATGTCGTTGATGGCCAGCGCCATGTCGCCATCGGCCTGCTGGATGGACAGATAGGTGGAGGTGGCGGCGTCCGGCAGCGTCAGGCAGCCGCGCACGTCGACGCCGGCGCGCTGGGTGGCCTCCAGCAGCGAACGGCCGTGGATGTCGTCGCCCACCACCGAGACCAGCCGGCAGTCGGCGCCGAGCCGCGCCAGATTTTCCGCGACGTTGCGCGCCACGCCGCCGGGCGAGCAGCGCACCTGGCCGGGATTGGAGTCGCCGTGGCGCAGTTCAGCGGCGGCGCTGCCGACAATGTCCATATTGGCGCCGCCGACGGCGGCGATATAGCGCTGCTCGGCCAGGATGTAGCCTTTGCCGCGGATATGCCCCTTTTGCACCAGATTCATGATGTGCCCGGCCACCGCCGAGCGGCTGATGCCCAGTTGATCCGCCAGCTCCTGCTGCGGGATCAGCGGATCCAGGCGCAGCAGAGAGAGGATTTGTTGTTCCCGCTCAGTCATCAAACATTTGTCCGTTTAGCAAACATTTGTTTGATGTTACCGCTATGGCATGCGCACGGTCAAGCGCGGCGCATCTCCCATTGCGACAGCCACAGCTGGCCGCCGCAGCCGCGCAGCAAGTTGGCCATCGCCTGATCGGCGGCGTCGATATTGTTGCAGCCGAGGCGCTCGGCGCCGATGGCCGCTTGCGTCGCGGCCAGCAACGAACGGGCGACGCCACGGCGTCGGCAGTCGGGGCGCACCGCCAGTTCTGCGATGTCGCCGGCGCTGGAGTGCAGGGCATAGCCGATCAGGGCACCATTCCGCCGCGCGGTCAGCAAGCTCAGCGGCGGCCGCGCCCGTTGTAGGCTGTCGCGGCTATTGGGTATTGCCGGTTCGAAATCCAGCTCCCAACACGGCCATTTCTCCGGCTGGCCGTGTTGCAGCGTCCAGTCGCCGGGTGGCGCGACGATGGCTTGTTCGATGCGGTAACAGTCCAGCCGGCGATGCGCTTGAAAGCCGAGGCCGGTATAGGCGGCCAGCGCAGCGGCGTTGTCGGCGATCACTTCCAGCCGTTGGCGGCGGATGCCGCGGCTGGCCAGGCGCTGGCTCACCGCGGCGGCCATCGCCTGCAGCAGACCCCGACGGCGCGCGGCCGGCAGCACGCCGGTGGCGATGCAATAGCCGGCAGGGCCGCTCTCATCGCAATGGATGCCGGCCAGCCACAGGCCGACGAGAGCATCTCCTTGCCTGGCGCCGACGCTGAGTTCAGGCCGCCAGCCGCGACGGTGCAGCATGGCGGCCAGCTGTTCTTCGTCCATCCGCATCGGTACCAGATAGTCGTCGAAAGCCTGGGTGAAGGCTTGGTGGATCAGGGAAAAATGAGTGAGGGAAAGGCTGTGCAAACGCATGGACGCGGTCTCGGTGAATGCGGGGGGCGTCCGGTATTATGCCGTCCGCGTCGCATCGTGGCCCAGGGCTGTAGTGTATTGGATACAAAAGACTAAATTCAGCGATGACAGCCGGCGATGATGCGTCTAGACTATAGCCATGCGCATTGTGCGTGTTTCAGAGGGAGGCGAAGTATGGATGGATTGAGTCAGATCAGTGGGCAGGGCGTGTCCAACAGCATCCAGATCTACGCATTGAAAAAAGCCATGTCGGCGCAGTCGCAGTCGGCTTTGAGCTTGGTGCAAGGCGCGTCCGACACTATGGCACAGGCCCAGGCCAGCAATCCGGCCCATCTGGGGCAGAATATCGATACCCGCGCCTGAGACGGCGGGGTGACTGAAAAAGCGGCCTAGGCCGCTTTTTTTATTGTGGGGTTTCAGAACCTGTTCACGATCTCGCGAGCTAGGGCGAGACAAGGCGAAAACAGCTGAGGAAGCGGAATGTGCCCGTGGCGCATGAGTATTCCGAAGCGGTGCTCACCTCGCCACGTCTCATGACGCGCAGCAGTGCGTAAACAGGTTCTCAGGCGCTGAGCGCCTGATTCCAGTCTTCCGGAAACTGCCGTTCCAGCCAGCTGGCTAGCCATTCCGCCGCGCTCTCCCAGCGCGTGTCCAGCATCATCATGTGGCCGAGATGGGGCAGGATGTCCGCCGCCACATCCAGCCGCCGCGCGGTGGCGACCACGTCTTCCGGCCCTACGAGCTTGTCCTCGGCCGCGCCCAGCACCAGCGCCGGCATCTTCGCCAGCGGCCGGTTGGCCAGCGGATTGACCAGGGTCATGTCCATCAAGGCGCGCTGGCTTTCCTGCTGGCAGCGGCTGATCAGCAGTTCCACCGCCGATTCCGGCGCATCCGGCGACAGCAGCATGTCTTTCAGTTCGACGAACTCCGGGTCGTACAGGCCGTGCTGGTACATATTGAGCTTGAGGAATAGCGCCGGCGCCTGCGTCAGCAGCCGCAGGCTGGACGAGGCGAGCCCGCCGGGTGGTACCGAGGCCAGCAAGGCGGCACCGGGCAGTTTGTGGCGGCTCAGGTATTGCTGAGCGACAAAGCCGCCCATGGAATGGCCGACCATCACCGGCGCGGCCGGCAGTTGTTTGAGCGTTGTGTCGAGATTGCGCACATAATCGTCGACGCCGATCGCGGCCAGGTAGTCCCGACCCTCGCTGCCGCCGTGGCCTTCCAGGCTCAGCGCCCAGCAATCGTAGCCTTGTCGGGCGAACCAGGGCATGAAATTCTCCCGCCAGCACCAGGCGCCGCAAAAGGCGCCATGCACGAACAACAACGGCGGCGCGTCTCGCGCCGCCGTTGTTGCCGGAGCCTGATGCAGCAGTTCCAGGCGAGGATGCATCACAGCGCTTCGGCCGCGTGGTCGGCCAGCCGCGAGCGCTCGCCGCGCTGCAGCGTGATGTGGCCGGAGTGCTCCCAGCCTTTGAAGCGGTCCACCACATAGGTCAGGCCGGAGCTGCCCTCGGTCAGATAGGGCGTGTCGATCTGCGAGATATTGCCCAGGCAGACCACCTTGGTGCCGGGGCCGGCACGGGTGATCAGGGTCTTCATCTGCTTGGGCGTCAGGTTCTGCGCCTCGTCTATGATCAGGTATTTATTCAGGAAGGTGCGGCCGCGCATGAAGTTCAGCGATTTGACCTTGATGCGGGAGCGGATCAGATCGCGGGTGGCGGCGCGGCCCCAGTCGCCGCCGTCGTCGTCGCTCTTGTTGAGCACATCCAGATTGTCCTCCAGCGCGCCCATCCACGGCGCCATCTTTTCTTCCTCGGTGCCGGGCAGGAAGCCGATGTCCTCGCCCACCGGCACGGTGACCCGGGTCATGATGATTTCGGAGTACAGCTTCTGTTCCAGCGTCATCGCCAGGCCGGCGGCCAGCGTCAGCAGGGTCTTGCCGGTGCCGGCTTGGCCCAGCAGGGTGATGAAGTCCACTTCCGGGTCCATCAGCAGATTGAGGGCGAAGTTCTGCTCGCGGTTGCGCGCGGTAATGCCCCAGACATTGTTCTTGTGGTGGCTGTAGTCCTTCAGCGTCTGCAGCACCGCGGTTTTGCCCTCCACCTGGGTCACGCGCGCCTGCAGCGGCTGGGCGCCTTCCTGCCACAGCATCTGGTTAACGTAGAGGTTCTGGCCGTCCGGGCCCTTGACCTGGTAGTAGCTGCGGCCCTGTTCCTGCCAGGACTTCATGTCCTTGCCGTTGCGCTCCCAGAAGCTTTCGTCGATTTCCCGGGTGCCGGTGTAGAGCAGGTCGGTGTCTTCCAGCACCTTGTCGTTGAAGTAGTCTTCCGCGTCCAGGCCCAATGCGCGGGCCTTGATGCGCATATTGATGTCTTTGGACACCAGGATCACCGAGCGGCCTTGCTGCAGCTCCTTCAATGCCATCACGATGCCGAGGATCTGGTTGTCGGCCTTGCCCACCGGCAGCGACGGCGGCAGCACGCTGTGTATCGCCTGAGTCTGCAGGATCAGCTTGCCGGTGGCGGCGTCGCGGCTGGCGCTCTTCAGCGGAATGCCGGATTCGATCTCCGCTTCGGCGCCGCTGACGATCTCGTCCAGGAAGCGGCTGGCCTGACGGGCGTTGCGCGCCACTTCGGACATGCCCTTCTTGTGGGTGTCCAGTTCTTCCAGCGTGATGATGGGGATGAACACATCGTGTTCTTCGAAGCGATACAAGCAGGTGGGGTCGTGCAGCAATACGTTGGTATCGAGAACAAACAGCTTGCTGGCGCTGACTTTTTTGCGGCTGGCCATGATGATCCCCTGGTTTTATCGCGGGGCGGCCCGGAAGCCGGCCGGCCCCGACGCGGTTTTTTAGAGCGTCTTGACGAAGTCCAGCACCGCCGCGGCGTGGCCGGGCACTTTGACGCCGCGCCACTCGCGCGCGATGTCGCCGTTCCGGTCAATCACGAAGGTGCTGCGCTCAATGCCTCGGACTTGTTTGCCATACATATTCTTCATCTTGATGACGCCGAACAGATTGCAGACGGTCTCCTCTTGGTCGGACAGCAGTTCAAACGGCAGCTCCAGCTTGGCCTTGAAGTTTTCGTGGGACTTCAGGCCGTCGCGGGAAATGCCGACGACGACGGCGCCGGCCGCGGCGAATTCGGCATGGAGATCGCGGAAGTCCATGCTTTCATTGGTGCAGCCGGGCGTGTTGTCTTTGGGGTAGAAGTAGATCACCAGCGGCTTTGGGCTGGAGGACAGCTGAAACGAGACGCCGGCGGTGCCGGGCAGGGTGAAGTCGGGGCAAGCAGTGCCGGACATGCAATAACTCCTGTGGTGGAACTGGGTGGTGCGTCCGCCTTGTCTTGAGATTAGCGGATTCCCGCCCGGTTAGACAATGGGAATGGGTAACGAAATTTTCACGGCGCGTGTTCGCGGCGCAGCAGCACCAGCAAGGCGCCGGCGCCACCCATGGTTTCGCCGGCCTCGCAAAAGGCCAGCACATCGGGGTGGTGCTTGAGCCAGGCGCGCACCATGCGCTTGAGCACCGGCTGGCCGTTGGAGCCGAAACCCTTGCCGTGTATCACTCGCACGCAAGGGCCGTGGCGCCGCGCCTGGTGCAGGAACAGCGCCAGCGCATCCTGGGCCTGGTAGCGGTCGCAGCCGTGCAGGTCGAGCTGGCGGCTGACCGGCCAGAAACCGGCGCGCAGTTTCTTCAGCGTGGCGGAGGGCATGCCTGGACGGGCGAAATGAGCGTCGATCTCGGCCGGTTCAAACCAGCCCACCATCTGCTGCAACAAGGCCTGCTGCACCGCCTCCGACGTCGTCTCGTGGGCGTGGCGGCGGCGCGGGTGCGGGCTGGGCTTGGCGCGCGGGCTGGTATGGCGGCCATCCGGTTTCAGCGGCTTGACGTCGCGGAATAGCTGGCGGAAGTCCGGTTCCGGCTCGGCCGGCGGGGCGGCGGAAACGGAAACGCCAGCCGGCGCGCGGGAATCGCGCACCTGCTGGCGCAGGCCTTGCAGCGCTTTTTTGAACGCTTTCAAGTGTTTACTTCAGGCTGTCCAGATAACGTTCCGCGTCCAGGGCGGCCTGGCAGCCGGAAGCGGCGCTGGTCACCGCCTGGCGGTAGATGTGGTCCTGCACGTCGCCGGCGGCGAACACGCCCGCCACGCTGGTGGCGGTGGCGTTGCCTTCGCGGCCGCTCTTGGTGATCAGGTAGCCGGTGCCGTCCATTTCCAGCTGGCCCTTGAAGATCTCGGTGTTGGGCTGGTGGCCGATGGCGACGAACAGGCCCAGCACCTTGATCTCTTCGGTGCTGCCGTCCTGCATGGACTTCAGGCGCAGACCGGTGACGCCGGAATCATCGCCCAGCACTTCGTCCAGGGTGGCGTTCAGCTTCAGGCTGATCTTGCCTTCCTTGACGCGGTCCATCAGCTTGTCGATCAGGATCTTCTCGGCGCGGAAGGTGTCGCGGCGGTGGATCAGGGTCACGTGCTTGGCGATATTGGCCAGGTACAGCGCTTCCTCGACCGCGGTGTTGCCGCCGCCGATCACCGCCACGTCCTGGTTGCGATAGAAGAAGCCGTCGCAGGTGGCGCAAGCGGACACGCCCTTGCCCTTGAACGCTTCTTCGGAGGCCAGGCCCAGGTATTTGGCCGAGGCGCCGGTGGCGATGATCAACGCGTCGCAAGTGTATTCGCCGGCGTCGCCGACCAGGCGGATCGGCTTCTCGTGCAGATGGGTGGTGTGGATGTGGTCGAACAGGATCTCGGTGCCGAAGCGCTCGGCGTGCTGCTGAAAGCGCTGCATCAGTTCCGGGCCCATCACGCCGGCCGCGTCCGCAGGCCAGTTGTCCACGTCGGTGGTGGTCATCAGCTGGCCGCCTTGCGCCAGGCCGGTCACCAGCACCGGCTTCAGGTTGGCGCGCGCGGCGTAAACGGCGGCGGTGTAGCCGGCGGGGCCGGAACCCAGAATCAGCAGGGGACTGTGGCGAGTCGTGGTCATGATGTTTTCCTGTGTGAAAAGCGGGTAATGAAACCGATTGCGTCGAACCGGACGGCCTGATTGGAGCCGTGGTTGAGTCGTTCAGTTCTGAAGTATGGTGCCTGTCCGCCGGAATCCAAGAGCGGACTCTTTCGGACAGCGCGCGCGCCGGGCGCGGGCGTTTCGGCTGACAATATACAAGAGCGGCGGGGCAAGGTTAAGCGTTCGCTTGATTGGAATATTCAACATCGCTGATTGAAATCTTTTATCAGCGTGTCGCCGCCGGCCTATCGGCCTGACCTGTCTCTGTTCAAAATCACGCGCGCATTCATCCGTCGATTCAAAAACTTGGCTTGCGCGCGGCGCCGGCGGCGCCCGCGACGAGCCCGCCGTCCTGCGCTGGCCGTGACGCCGGGCTGGCCGGGCGGCTACTTGCCAGCGCGGGCCGCGTGCTATACTGTCCGCTTTCGCGTTGGGTGCGCGGTGTAACTCCGCGCAGCGCCACTTGGAGGTGCGGTAATGGAGATGCGGCAATGCCCGCCGAGTCCGCCTATCCGTGGCGTCGTACCGTCCCAGATGACTAAACCTGTCACACACTAAGGATTTAACATGCAAGTACAGCTGGAAACATTGAGCAATCTTGAGCGCCGCATGAACATCGCCCTGCCGCTGGCAGCCATCGACGCGCAAGTGGCCGAGCGCCTGAAGCGCGTAGCCCGCAACGCCAAGATCCAAGGTTTCCGCCCGGGCAAGGCTCCGTTGAAGATCGTGGAAATGAACTACGGCGCCCAGGTGCGTGAAGAAGTGATGGGTGAACAGGTTCAACAGGGTTTCTACTCCGCCGTGAGCGAGCAGAAGCTGCGCGTTGCCGGCTACCCGCGCTTTGAGCCGGTGGCCGCCGGCGACGACAAGGAAAGCTTCAAGTTCGCCGCCACTTTCGAGGTTTACCCGGAAGTGAAGGTAGGCGAACTGGCCGGCAAGGAAATCGAGAAGCCGCTGACCCCGGTGAGCGATGCCGAGATCGAGAAAACCATCGACATCCTGCGCAAGCAGCGCACTCGCTACAACCGCGTTGAGCGCGAAGCCGCCGCCGGCGACCGCGTGATCATCGACTTCAAGGGCGCCATCGACGGCGTGGCCTTCGAAGGCGGCTCTTCCGAGAACTTCCCCTTCGTGCTGGGCCAGGGCCAGATGCTGGCCGAGTTCGAAGCCGGCGTCACCGGCATGAAGGAAGGCGAGATCAAGAGCGTGGAAGTGAGCTTCCCCGAGGACTACCATGGCAAGGACGTGGCCGGCAAAACCGCCGTGTTCGAGATCCTGCTGAAGAACGTGGCTGAAGCCGTGCTGCCGGAAGTGAACGATGAGTTCGCCAAGCAACTGGGCATCGCCGACGGCGACGTGGAAAAAATGCGCGCCGAAATCCGCAAGAACGTCGAGCGCGAAGTGAAGCGCCGCCTGCAGGCCCGCACCAAGGAAAACGTGATGCAGGCGCTGCTGGACGCCACCGAGATCGAACTGCCGAAAGCCCTGGTCAGCCTGGAAATCGGCCGTCTGGTCGAGCAGGCCCGTCGCGACTTGCAACAGCGCGGCATGAACGTCAAGGACATGCCGTTCCCGCCGGAACTGTTCGCTCAGCAAGCCGAGCGCCGCGTGGCCCTGGGTCTGATCCTGTCCGAAGTAGTGGAATCCAACAAGCTGGAAGCCAAGCAGGATCAAGTCAAGGCCATGATCACCGAGTTCGCCGACAGCTACGAAGATCCGGCTGAAGTGCTGACCTGGTACTACGCCAGCCCGGATCGCCTGGAAGGCCCGACCTCCATGGTCCTGGAAGACAATGTGGTTGAATTTGTGCTGTCCAAGGCCAATGTTGTAGAGAAAGAATTGTCCTTCGACGCCCTGATGGGCAACAACGCCTGATAACAGCTGGAGTGGCCGATGAAATCGATGATGGAACCTCAAGGTCTGGGCCTGGTGCCCATGGTGGTGGAACAAAGCGGCCGCGGCGAGCGCGCGTATGACATCTACTCGCGTCTGCTGAAGGAACGCATCGTGTTCCTGGTGGGCCCTGTCACGGATGAGTCGGCCAACCTGGTTGTGGCGCAGATGTTGTTCCTTGAGTCGGAAAACCCGGACAAGGACATTCACTTCTACATCAACTCGCCGGGTGGGTCGATTACCGCGGGCATGTCCATTTACGACACGATGAACTTCATCAAGCCGGATGTCTCCACCCTGTGCATCGGCCAGGCCGCCAGCATGGGCGCTTTCCTGCTCGCCGCCGGCGCCGCGGGCAAGCGTTTCGCGCTGGCCAACAGCCGGGTGATGATTCACCAGCCGCTGCTGTACGGCGGCGGCCTGTCCGGCCAGGTCACCGATATCGAAATCCATGCGCGTGAACTGGTCAAGGTCAAGGCCAAGATGAACGAACTGCTGGCCAAGCATAGCGGCCAGCAGCTGGAGCGCGTGGTGGCCGACACCGAGCGCGACAACTTCATGTCCGCCGACGAGGCACAGGCTTACGGCTTGATCGACAAAGTGCTGACGTCCCACAAGGACGTGACAGCTTAAGGAGCGATGGAATCCGCCAATGGCTGACAAGAACAGCAATGAAAAGCTTCTCTACTGCTCTTTCTGCGGCAAGAGCCAGCATGAAGTCCAGCGCCTGATCGCAGGGCCGCAGGTCTTCATCTGCAATGAATGCGTCGAGCTGTGCAACGACATCATTCGCGAGGAGCTGGAGAAGGGCGTCGGCGATGCCGCGTCCGTCTCCGAAGACCGTCCGCTGCCGACGCCGCAGGAAATCCGCGCGGACCTGGACCAGTACATCATTGGCCAGGACTTCGCCAAGAAGACCCTGTCGGTGGCGGTGTACAACCACTACAAGCGTCTGAACAGCCCGGCCAGCAAGAACGAGGTCGAGCTGGCCAAGAGCAACATCTTGCTGATCGGCCCGACCGGCTCCGGCAAGACCCTGCTCGCCCAGTCGCTGGCGCGTTTGCTGGACGTGCCCTTCGTCATCGCCGACGCCACCACGCTGACCGAAGCGGGTTATGTGGGCGAGGATGTCGAGCACATCATCCAGAAGCTGCTGCAGAAGTGCGATTACGACGTGGACAAGGCCCAGCGCGGCATCGTCTACATCGACGAGATCGACAAAATCTCGCGCAAGTCTGAAAACCCGTCCATCACCCGCGACGTATCGGGCGAGGGCGTGCAGCAGGCGCTGCTGAAGCTGATCGAGGGCACCGTGGCCTCGATTCCGCCGCAGGGCGGCCGCAAGCATCCGAATCAGGAATTCATCCAGGTGGACACCACCAATATCCTGTTCATTTGCGGCGGCGCTTTCGACGGGCTGGAGAAGATCATTCGCCAGCGCTCGGAAAAGGGCGGCATCGGCTTCGGCGCCGACATCAGCTCCAAGGACGACGGCAAGAGCCTGTCCATGCTGTTCCAGGAAGTGGAGCCGCAGGATCTGATCCGTTTCGGTCTGATTCCGGAACTGATCGGCCGCCTGCCGGTGGCTGCGACGCTGGAGGAGCTGGACGAGGAAGCGCTGGTCACCATCCTGACCCAGCCGAAGAACGCGCTGATCAAGCAGTACCAGAAGCTGTTCTCGATGGAGTCGGTGGAGCTGGAAGTGCGTCCGTCCGCCTTGCGCGTGATCGCCAAGCAGGCGCTGAACCGCAAGACCGGCGCGCGCGGCCTGCGTTCCATTCTGGAACGGGCGCTGCTCGACACCATGTACGAGCTGCCGTCCATGGCCGACGTGGAAAAAGTGGTGGTAGATGAAAAGGTTATCGACAAGGGCGACAAGCCGCTGTTCATCTATCGCGACAAGGACGATAAGGCGCAGTCGGCCTGATAGACCGCCGCGCTTCCGGAGACCGCCCAAACCGGGCGGTTTTTTATTTGTAGAGCCGGAAATCTGATTTAGTATGGGGGTGTTGAATTTTGTCGTCCGCCCCCCATCTCCCAAGCATTGTTTCATAAGCAAGGTTAGGTGATATGCCGCAACCCGCAGAACTCAAAGAAGAAGCCACGCTGCCATTGCTGCCGCTGCGCGACGTGGTGGTCTTCCCCCATATGGTGATCCCGCTGTTCGTCGGCCGCGCCAAATCCATCCGCGCGCTGGAGCTGGCGATGGACGAGGGCAAGCAAATCCTCTTGGTGGCCCAGCGCTCGGCCTCCAAGGACGAGCCGTCCGCCGACGACCTGTATCAGGTCGGCACCATCGCCTCGGTATTGCAGATGCTCAAGCTGCCGGACGGCACCGTCAAGGTGCTGGTCGAAGGCCGCCAGCGCGCGATGATCGAATCGGTGGGCGAAGAGGACGAATGCTTCGTCGGCGCCTTCAAGCCGCTGAGCCCGGAGGCCGAGGAATCGACCGAGACCGAGGCGATGCGCCGCGCGCTGCTCGCCCAGTTCGAGCAGTACGTCAAGCTGAACAAGAAAATCCCGCCCGAGGTGTTGAACTCGCTGGCCGGCATCGACCGCGCCGGCCGCATGGCCGACACCATCATCGCCCACTTGCCGCTGAAGCTGGAGCAGAAGCAGGAAGTGCTGGAGATGTTCGATGTGCAGCAGCGCCTCGAGCATCTGATGTCGCAGCTGGAAGGCGAGATCGACATCCTGCAGGTGGAAAAGCGCATCCGCGGCCGCGTCAAGCGGCAGATGGAAAAGAGCCAGCGCGAGTACTACCTGAACGAGCAGGTCAAGGCGATCCAGAAAGAGCTCGGCGAGATGGACGAGGTCAGCGACCTCGACGAGCTGGAAAACAAGATCAAGGCCGCCGGCATGAGCAAGGAAGGCCGCGAAAAGGCGATGTCCGAGCTCAAGAAGCTGCGCATGATGTCGCCGATGTCGGCGGAAGCCACCGTGGTGCGCAACTACATCGACACCCTGCTTGAGCTGCCGTGGAAGAAGAAGACCAAGATCAGCAAGGACGTGGCCAAGGCCGAGGAAGTGCTGGACGAGGATCACTTCGGCCTGGAAAAGGTCAAGGAACGCATTCTGGAGTACCTGGCGGTGCAACAGCGCGTCGACAAGCTCAAGGCGCCCATTCTGTGCCTGGTGGGACCGCCGGGCGTGGGCAAGACCTCGCTGGGCCAGTCGCTGGCGCGCGCCACCAACCGCAAGTTCGTGCGCATGGCGCTGGGCGGGGTGCGCGACGAGTCCGAGATCCGCGGTCATCGCCGCACCTATATCGGCTCGATGCCGGGCAAGGTGCTGCAGAACATGAGCAAGGCGGCGGTGAAGAACCCCTTGTTCCTGCTGGACGAAGTGGACAAGATGGGCGCGGACTTCCGCGGCGATCCGTCGTCGGCCCTGTTGGAAGTCTTGGACCCGGAGCAGAACCACTCCTTCATCGACCATTACGCCGAAGTCGAATTCGACTTGTCCGATGTGATGTTCGTGGCCACGGCCAACTCGCTGAACATTCCGCCGGCGCTGCTGGACCGGATGGAGATCATTCGCCTCGCCGGCTACACCGAGGACGAGAAGGTCAATATCGCCACCAAATACCTGTTGCCCAAGCAGATGAAGGCCAACGGCGTGCAGGAAGGCGAGCTGGCGGTGCAGGAGACCGCGCTGCGCGACATCGTGCGCTACTACACCCGTGAAGCCGGCGTGCGCAGCCTGGACCGCGAAATCGCCAAGATCTGCCGCAAGGTGGTGACCAGCGCCTCGCTGAAGGCCGGCAAGGCGGCCAAGGTGACGGTCAGCGGCCGCAACCTGGACAAATACCTGGGCGTGCGCCGTTTCGATTACGGCATCGCAGAGGACGAGAACCGCATCGGCCAGGTCACCGGCCTGGCTTGGACCGAGGTGGGCGGCGAATTGCTGACCATCGAGGCGGTGTCGCTGCCGGGCAAGGGCAATATCATCCGCACCGGCCAGCTGGGCGAGGTGATGCAGGAATCCATCACCGCGGCGATGAGCGTGGTGCGCAGTCGCGCGCGTTCGCTGGGCATCAAGCCGGACTTCTACGAGAAGAGCGATATGCACATCCACGTGCCGGAAGGGGCGACGCCGAAAGACGGCCCCAGTGCCGGCATCGCGATGACCACGGCCCTGGTGTCCGTCCTGACCGGCATTCCGGTGCGCGCCGATGTGGCGATGACCGGCGAGATCACGCTGCGCGGCGAAGTGCTGCCCATCGGCGGCCTGAAGGAAAAGCTGCTGGCCGCGCATCGCGGCGGGATCAAGCATGTGTTGATCCCCAAGGGCAATGAAAAAGATTTGGTTGAAATTCCCGCCAATATCAAGCATAAAATCGAAATCCATGCCGTTAAGTGGATAGACGAAGTCTTGGCCTTGGCGTTGGAGCGACAGCCGGAGCCTTTGTCGGAAGAAGAAAAGCCGGCGGAGGAGTTGCGAGCGACGCAGGAGGCAGCGCAAGGCGTGTCCGTGATGAAGCATTAAGAATCATGGCCTTAGCCGAACGTTGAATAACTTGTGTTCAAGCGGCTTTCCAGCGGGTTTGCGAAATGGCAAAATGCCCGTCAAAGCCGCTTGACACAAGGATTTCGCCCTTGCTATAAAGCAAGCGGTTTTTATCCGAATTACGTAGACCGAGAACGACGAAAGGGGACTTACGTGAACAAGTCTGAACTGATTGATGCTATTGCCGCTGAGGCCGATATCTCCAAAGCTGCCGCCGCCAAGGCGCTGGATGGCATGGTGGCTGCTGTAACCGACGCTCTGAAAAAGGGCGACACCGTGACGCTGGTGGGCTTCGGCACTTTCTACGTTGGCGAGCGCGCAGAACGCAGCGGCCGCAACCCGAAAACCGGCGAAACCATCAAGATCCCGGCAGCACGTTCGCCGAAGTTCCGTGCTGGCAAGGCACTGAAAGACGCGCTATAATTAGCGGCCTTGGCAGCCTCTAAGGGCTGGCAAGGTGTTTCGAGGGGCGTTTAGCTCAGTTGGTAGAGCGTCTGCCTTACAAGCAGAATGTCGGCGGTTCGACTCCGTCAACGCCCACCACAGTCCGGAGCGGTAGTTCAGTTGGTTAGAATACCGGCCTGTCACGCCGGGGGTCGCGGGTTCGAGTCCCGTCCGCTCCGCCAGAACTCACAAAAAGGTGAACGAACTACAGCGTTCACCTTTTTTTTTGACAAGGGTGGCTCAAGCCAATCGCCATGTTCGAGTTTGTCCAGAACAATAAAGTCTTCATTCAGGTTGTCTTGGGAGCTGTCGCGTTGACCTTCGTGGGCTTCGGCGTAGGCAGTTATGAAGCAGCTTCCGACGACCCTTATCTCGCCAAGGTGGGTTCCGCCAAGATTTACAAGCGCGATCTGGATCGGGCATTGGAAGGCCAGCCCACCGATTCCGCCAGCCGCCAGGCCGCGCTGGAAAACCTGATTCGCCAAGAGCTGCTGCTGTCCGACGCGCATGACCGTGGCGTCACCGTCAGCCCCGAGCAGTTGCGCAAAGTCATCGCCTCCATTCCAGCCTTCCAGGACAACGGCAAATTCAGCCCGGAACGCTACCGCGAATTCCTGCAGAACCGCTATCCGTCGCCCGAGGCCTTCGAGACCCAGATCAAGCGCGACATCGTGCTGCAAAGCCAGCTGACCGGCATCGCCGGCACCGAATTCGTCGCGAATACCGTGGTCAGCCGCCTGGCCGGCTTGTTGGGCGAGGGCCGCGAAGTGCGCGCGCTGCTGCTGAAGCCGGCGGACTTCGCCTCTGAGGTCAAGACCGACGACGCTGCGCTCAAGGCTTACTACGACGCCAACGCCAAGCGCTTCCGCCTGCCGGAGCAGGTGAAGCTGGACTACGTGCTGCTGTCCCAGGACGCCTTGGCGCAAAGCGTCAAGCCCAGCGACGCCGAGCTGCAGAAGTACTACGAACAGCACAAGGCCGAGTTCAGCAATGAACAGCGCCGCGCGTCCCACAT
Source organism: Chromobacterium aquaticum (assembly GCF_021129195.1). GTDB lineage: Bacteria > Pseudomonadota > Gammaproteobacteria > Burkholderiales > Chromobacteriaceae > Chromobacterium > Chromobacterium aquaticum. The sequence goes on from NZ_JAJOHW010000006.1 coordinate 35,025, forward strand.
TCTGCTGACCGTGCCCAAGGACGCCAAGCCGGAGCAAAAGGCCAAGATCAAGGCCGAGGCCGAGGCCTTGCTGAAGGAAGTGCGCGCCAATCCGGCCCGCTTCGCCGAGCTGGCCAAGGCCAAGTCGCAAGACCCGGGCTCCGCCGCCAATGGCGGCGATCTGGGCTTCTTCGATCGCGGCATGATGGTCAAGCCCTTCGACGACGCGGTGTTCCGCATGCAGCCGGGCCAGATCAGCGAGGTGATCACCACCGACTTCGGCTATCACATCATCAAGCTGGCGGAAGTGAAGTCGCGCGACTTCTCCGAGGTCAAGGCGGCGATCGCCGAGAAGCTGCAGCGTCAGCAGGCCGGCAGCCTGTTCCGCGCTCAGGCGGACAAGCTGGCCGAACTGGCTTATCAGCAGGGCGATTCGCTGAAAGCGATCGCGGAACAGCTGAAGCTGCAGCCGCAGCATTCGGATTGGCTGGGGCGCGACAAGCCGGCGACGGACGCATTGCTCAACAGCCCGAAAGTGCTGGAAGCGGCGTTCAGCGAAGACGTGCTGAAGAAAAAGCACAATAGCGAGCCGGTGGACATCGGCAATGGCCGCCTGCTGGTGCTGCGCGTGGCCGATCATCAGCCGGAACGCCAGCAGAAGCTGGACGAGGTGCGCGACGCGATCAAGGCGGAGCTGGTGGCCAAGGAAGGCGCCAAGCTGGCCGAGAAAAAGGGGCAGGCGCTGTTGGCCGAGCTGAAGGCGGGCAAGGGCGAGGGCAAGGCCTGGGGCGAAGCCAAGACCGTGCTGCGCCGCGATCCGGCCGGTCTGCCGATCGCCGATGCGCGCGCGGTGTTCGCCACCCAGGCGGGCAAGCTGCCGGCTTTCGCCGGCGCCAAGCGCGACAACGGCGATTACGCGCTTTATCGCATCGACAAAGTGATCCCGGCTCCGGCCGCCAGCGAGGCCGAGCGTGGCCAGCTGGGCGCCATCCTGGGCGAGATGAACGCCAATGCCCAGCTGTCCAGCTATCTGGATACCCTGCGCCAGAAGTACAGCGTCACCATGGGCAAGCAAGGCTTGGCCGACGCGCAGTAAGTTCGGCGCAAGGCCAAATGGACCGCCGCCAGCGATTGCTGACGGCGGTTTTTTATTGTGCTGGCGCTTTGGGCGCGCGTGCTTTGCTTATTTGCTTATAACCCCTAGTATTAAAAGATGGCGACTTTGGCGTCGGATGCGACAAATACCGGTTTTTTTGGGTGGCGGGTATTGACTGGAAACGAAAATAGATGTTCAATCATAAACAAATTTAGTCGCCGATTTGAACACAGCTTGCGGGCGTAAAACAGCTAAAGCGTGGGTAAGCAGACCCAGGACGTGATCCAGCATCTGCTTACAGCAATCTCGATTCAGCAGTGATTCCGAAGATTCCCATGCAAGGCCCGCCGGCTCCAATCGGCGGGCCTTGTGCTTTTGGAGTGTTTGGAATGATTCATCTACAGAATGTCCGCAAGCGGTTTCGCCACCCCGAGGGTGGCTGGTTCGACGCGGTGACGGAAACCTCTCTGACCATCCGCCCGGGTGAAGTCTTCGGCCTGATCGGTTTTTCCGGCGCCGGCAAGTCCACCTTGCTGCGGCTGATCAATTTGTTGGAACGCCCGGACCACGGCGCGGTCATCGTCGACGGCGAAGACCTGACCAGCTTGTCCGCCAAGGCGCTGCGCCGCGCGCGCCAGAACATCGGCATGGTGTTCCAGCAATTCAATCTGATGGCCAACCGCACCGTGGCCGGCAATGTCGCCTTTCCGCTGGAAGTGGCCGGCTGGTCCAAGGCGGATATCGACAAGCGCGTCAATGAATGCCTGGAAGTGGTGGGCCTCTTGGACCGCGCCAACCATTACCCGGCGCAATTGTCCGGCGGCCAGAAGCAGCGTGTCGGCATCGCCCGCGCGCTGGCGCCCAATCCCAAGGTGATCCTGGCCGACGAGCCGACCTCGGCGCTGGACCCGAAAACCACCCAGGCGGTGCTGGAGTGCCTGAAGGACATCAATCAGCGCTTTGGCGTCACCATCGTCATCGTCACCCATGAAATGGGCGTGGTGCGGGCGATCTGCCACCGCGCGGCGGCGCTGGACGCCGGCCGGGTGGTGGAAGTGGTGGAAGTGTCGAACAATGTCGTGGCGGCGGATTCCGATCTGGCGCGCTCGCTGCTGGAGGCCGCGTAATGGATGCCGCAACCCTGAACGAAGCCGTGCAGAACCTGGTGAGCATGGGACCGGAGATCTGGCAGGCGCTGCAGGAAACCATGGTGATGCTGGGCCTGGGCTTGAGCGCCGCCATCTTGCTGGGCGGTCCGCTCGGCATCGTGCTCTATCTGACCCAGCCGGGTCAGCAATTCGCCAACCGCGCGCTGAACGGCGTGCTGGGCTGGACGGTGAACCTGGTGCGTTCCTTCCCCTTCATCATTCTGATGGTGTCGCTGGTGCCGCTGACGCGGGTACTGGTGGGCAGCACCATAGGCCCCATCGCCGCCTCGGTGCCGCTGGCCTTCGCCGCGATTCCGTATTTCGGCCGCCTGGTCGAGCAGACGCTGCGCGAGATTCCGCGCGGCGTGGTGGAAGCGGCCGAGGCGATGGGGGCCAGCCCGCTGCAGATCATCTGCAAGGTGCTGATCAATGAAGCCCGTTCCGGCCTGATTTCCAGCCTGACCATCCTGACCATCAGCTTCCTCAGCTATACCGCGGTGGCGGGGGTGGTGGGCGGCGGCGGCATTGGCGATCTGGCGATCCGTTACGGCTATTACCGTTACCAGACCGATGTAATGGTGGCCATGGTGCTGCTGCTGGTGGCGCTGGTGCAGATCATCCAACTGCTGGGCAACCGCCTGGCGGCCAAGCTGGACAAACGTTGACATCCGCCGGCACCTGGCGCCGGCAGGGTGAACCCTTTATCTATCAATGACAAGCAGGAGAAACAGATGCGCAGATTCGTGATCAAGGCAGTGGCGGCTTCGGTATTGGGACTGGCGGTGGCCGGCGCGGCGCTGGCGGCGGACCCGGCCAAGAAGGATATCGTGATCGGCACCACCGTCGGCGACTTCGGCGATATGGTCAAGCAGTCGATCAAGCCCATCCTGGAAAAGCAGGGTTATAAGGTCAAGCTGGTGGAATTCACCGACTATGTGCGTCCGAACCTGGCCTTGCAGGAAGGCGCGCTGGATGTGAATGTATTCCAGCACAAGCCCTATCTGGACAACTTCGCCAAAGAGCACAAGCTGAGCCTGAAAGAGGCGTTCCAAGTGCCGACCGCGCCGCTGGGCGTTTACGCCGGCAAGGTCAAGGCCTTGAAGGACGTCAAGGTGGGCTCCACCGTGGCCGCGCCCAACGATCCGTCCAACTTCGCCCGCGCGCTGGTGATGCTGGCCGACCTGGGCTGGGTCAAGCTGAAGCCGGGCATCAATCCGCTGACCGCTTCCGAGCGCGACATCGCCGTCAATGTGAAGAAGATCAAGATCATTCCGCTGGAAGCCGCGCAACTGCCGCGTTCGCGCAGCGACGTGGACTTCGCGGTGATCAACGGCAATTTCGCCACCAGCTCCGGCATCAAGCTGACCGAGGCGGTGTATCAGGAAAAGAGCTACGCCTATGTGAACTGGGGCGTGGTGCGCGCGGCGGACGCCGGCAAGCCCTGGGCCAAGGATGTGGTGGCGGCCTACAACTCGCCGGCCTTCCAGGCTTACGCCAAGCAGAAATACGCGGGCTACAAGCTGCCGCAGAACTGGAAATAAGCGCGATCGCTTATTGACGCGCCGCGGGCGGATGGCCGGCGGCGCAGGATTTCTTGTAACACTCCTGGCTACAAGACTTGATGGGAGGGCTTAGCCCTCCCAATTTTTTTGCGCGCTTAGAACGTGTTTACGATCTTGCGAGCTAGGGCGAGACAAGGCGAAAACCGTTGAGAAAGCGGAATGTACAAGCGGTACATGAGCATTTCGAAACGGCACTCACCGTGTGAGGTCTCACGACGCGCAGCAGATCGTAAACAGGTTTCTCAGGCCCGTTAACAAAACCCCTGATCCTGCGTTGCGCCTCCTTGTCGCACTACTGGTACTGTCTGCGTCGGCGCGCCTTGGTTCAGGTGCGCTGCGCGGTTTTGTCAGGGGCTCTTATTTCAGATAGGAGCGCAAGACGCCCACCACCTGTTCCAGGTCCCGGCTGCGTTGCGCGGGATCGGCCGCGTCCGGGCCCAGATGCTCGCGCAGATGGCCCTCCATCACCTCCATCATCAGGCCGTTGACGGCGCCGCGCACCGCGGCGATCTGCTGCAATATCGCCGAGCAATCGACTTCCTGTTCCAGCGCGCGCTCCAGCGCTTCGGCCTGGCCCTTGATGCGGCGGACGCGGGTCAATAGCTTTTTCTTGTCTTTCACGGTGTGCGGCATGCGCGCGGTTTCCTTTTCTTGGTAATATACTGGGGTATAGTATATTGAACGCCATTCTGCCGCGGGGCGTGGATGCGAACCCGCCGCGGTGGCCAAACGGAACTCATTGTAGAGAAGGTCACAGATGCCGCCAATCGCCGAGCTGATTCAACAAGGAAACATCAATCTCTGGCTGTTCATTCCATCCGCTATTCTGCTGGGCGCGCTGCACGGGCTGGAGCCAGGGCATTCCAAGACCATGATGGCGTCCTTCATCATCGCCATCCGCGGCAGTCTGGGCCAGGCGGTGCTGCTGGGCTTGTGCGCGGCCCTGTCGCATTCCTTGATCGTGTGGCTGCTGGCGGGGCTGGCGCTCAAATACGGCAATCAGCTGATCGCGGAGCAGGCCGAGCCGTATTTGATGTTGTTCTCGGCCGTGGTGGTCTTGACGGTGGCGGGCTGGATGTTGTGGCGCACCTGGCGCGATAATCTGGCTGCACGGGCGATGCGGCAAGCGCCTCATGGCGGCCGCATGATAGATACCGGGCACGGCTTGCTGGAGGTCGTGCTTCTGCCGGGGACGGTCGCGCGCGTGGCCTTGTACCAGTATGGCGCCGGACTGCGGCGAGCAAAGCCGGCTGGACAGGGCCTGACGCTGGAGTGGTGCTTGGATGGCCGCGCGGGCGAGTCCGGTTTCGAAACCGAGGGGGAGTATCTGTTGAGCGCGCCGTTGCCGGCGGGAGCCCGTATCGGGGCCTTGCGGCTGGCTCATGGCGGCCATGCGCACCATTATCCGCTGCGGCTGACGTCACCGCTCGACGCGGCGCAGGCCGGGCCTTATCGTCGCGCGGCGGAGGTGGGGCCGGCCAAGAGCCTGCGGCGTGGGCCGGAAACGGTGTCGATTTATCAGGATGCTCATGAGAGGGCTCACGCCGAGCAGATCCAGCGGCGCTTTGCCGGCCGTGAGGTCGGCAATGTCCAGATCGCCTTGTTCGGCCTGACCGGCGGCCTGATACCGTGCCCAGCCTCGGTGACCATTCTGCTGTTATGCCTGCATCTGAAGCATTTTTCCCTGGGCGCGACCCTGGTGGCGTCGTTCAGCCTGGGCCTGGCCTTGGCGCTGGTCAGCGTCGGCTTGCTGGCCGCCTGGGGCGTGCGCAAGGCTGATGCCCGCTTCGGCGGGGTGGGCGAGTGGGCGCGGCGCGCGCCTTATCTGTCGGCCGGGCTGATGCTGGTGGTTGGTTTGGCCATGGCCGCGCAGGCCGTGAGCGGCCTGGCGGCTTGAGCGCGGCCGAGATACGGCGCTTCACAGGACGTGTTCATGATCTCGCGAGCAGGAGCGAGACAAGGCGAAAACGAGCGAAAAAGCGGAATGTACTCGTGGTACATAAGCATTTTGAGCTCGTACTCACCGTGCGACGCCTCACGAAGCGCAGCAGACCTTGAACAGGTTCTCAGGCTATGCGCGGACTTGGGCGGCCTTGCCGCCGGCCGTGGGCGCGCGCGGCCAGCGCCCCAAGCCCGGCCAGCACGGCGGACAGGCATAGCACCGCCGGCATGCCGGCGTGTTGAAAGCGCTGAGCGCCCGCGGCGGCGCCGATAGTGATGCCCAGGTAGAGGGCGCTGCTCATCATGCCGAGCACCGTGGTCCGGCGGCGGGGGAAGTGTTGCGCGGCATGGGCTTGCGCCGCGGGGAAGAAGCCGTAGGCGCTCAAGGCCAGCAAGAACAGGCCGGCTGCCAGTACCGGCAGCGATGCGGCGGACCAGAGCCAGGCCAGGGCGGCGAAGATGGCGCTCATCGCCAGCAAGGCGGCTTGCACCATCGGCCATGAGCCGATGCGATCGGCGATCTTGCCGCCCAGCAGCACGCCCAGCGCGGCGCCGCAACCAAAGCTGCTGAGCAGCGCGGCGATGTGGCCGGCGTCGGCGGCGTGTTCCCGCCCGAGCGCGGTGGCCAACAAGGTGTAACCGGCGTAGACGCTGGATGCCCAGGCGGTCATGGTGAGCAAATGCGGCCAGGCTTGCAGCAGGCTTTCCGGCGCGGCTGCCGCGCCCTGAGCGGCGCGCGGCGGCGGGTCGCCGGCCGTGCGCCAGGCGCGCATATTGAGCGGCAGCATCAGCGTCAAGGCCGAGGCCAGGCCGAGGAAGACCAGACGCCAGTTGCCGATATCGCCGACCAGCAGGCCGAAAGGCGCGCCTAGTCCCAGCGCGATCACCAGCCCGGAATTGACCTGAGCCATGCGGGAGGCTCGCCGCTCCGTTTCGGCATGTTCGGCGGCGAGGGCGTAAAGCATGGGTGAGATGGAGGCCGCGGCGAATCCCGCCAGCACGCGGCTGGCCAAGAGATGAGCAAGGCTGGTGGCCAGCGCGGTATAGGCATTGGCGGCGGCGAGGGCCGCGATGCCGAACAGCAACACGCCGCGCGCGCCGCAGCGCTCGGCCAGGCGTCCCTGCAAGGGACAGGCGATGGCGTAGGTCAGGCTGAAAGCGCTGACCAGCACGGCCAGAGAGGCGGGTTGATAGCCCAGTTCGCGGCCGATCAGCGGCAGCAGCGGCGAGATGACGAATAAGTCGGTGCCGACCAGGAAAATGGTGAACCAGGCGATGGGCAGCCACTTGGCGGCGTGCTTGGGGGCGGATGACATCTTGACGGCTCCGTGCAATGATAGAGTTCTAAGATAATATTAGAGGTCTAACATTATGCGCAATAGGCAAATGTCATTGCCGGAGGCGGGCGAGGACAAACGCGGGCCGGAAGGGCGCCTGGGTTATCTATTGCGTCAGGCCGCTGCGGCGCATCGCTTGCGGATGGAGCGGGCCTTGGCCGATCTGGACATCACGCCGCCGCAGTTCACGGTGTTGACGATGCTGGCGTCCTATCCCGGCTGTTCCAATGCCGACATCGCCCGCATCGCGGTGCTGACCGCGCCAACGGTCACGGTGATCGTCGGCAATCTGGAGGCGAGAGGGGCGGTGACGCGGCGGCGGCACGCGGAACATGGCCGCATCCTCCACATCGACGTCAGTGCTCAGGGTTTGGCCTTGTTGGAGCGTTGCCGCGAACGGGTGCACGCGCTGGACGAGGCGCTGCTAGCCGGTTTTGCAGAGGAGGAAGAGGCGGCGGTGCGGCGCTGGCTGTCCGCCGCCGCGCGCGATCCCGCCGCCTGAGAGGCCGCTCTAGGCCTGTCGCCGCCAGCGGGCGCGCCGCGGCTTCAAGCGCAAGGCCTTGTCTTGCCCGCGGCTCAGCCGGGCGTCTTCGCCGCGCTGGCGCGGCCCAGATAACGTTCCAGCCAGCGATCCTGCTCCCACAGCATATGCAGTATCGACTCACGCGCGCGGTAGCCATGGCTTTCCGCCGGCAGCGTCACCAGCCGCGCGGTGGCGCCCAGGCCCTGTAGCGCCTGGTACAGCCGCTCGCTCTGCAGCGGGAAGGTGCCGGGGTTGTTGTCCATTTCGCCATGGATCAGCAGCAGCGGGTCCTTGATTTGCTCGGCGTAGTTGAACGGCGACATGGTTTGATACACCGCTTTGGCCTGCCAGAAATTGCGTTCTTCCGACTGGAAACCGAAGGGCGTCAGCGTGCGGTTGTAAGCGCCGGAGCGGGCGATGCCGGCGTGGAACAGCCGGGTGTGCGCCAGCAGATTGGCGGTCATGAAGGCGCCGTAGGAGTGGCCGCCGACGGCGATGCGGGCGGGGTCGGCCACGCCTAGGCGCAGCACTTCGTCCACCGCGGCCTGGGCGTTCATTTTCAGTTGCGGCAGATAGCTGTCGTTCGGTTCTTTGTCGCCTTCGCCGACGATGGGCATGCCGGGGTCGTCCAGCACCGCGTAGCCGCGCGCCAGCATCGCCAGCGGCCCCCAATAGCTGATGCGGTTGAAGCGGTACGGCGATTCTGTTACCTGGCTGGCCGCGGCGGCGGTTTTGAATTCGGTGGGATAGGCCCACATCAGCAGCGGCAGCGGGCCGTCGCGCTTGGCTTGGTAGCCGGGCGGCAGATACAAGGTGGCGGTCAGTTCCACGCCATCGGCGCGGCGATAGCGCAGCAACTGCTTGCCCACGTTCTGCAACTGCGGCGTCGGATGCGGCATATGCGTCAGCATGGCCAGGCTGGCCGGCCGGCCTGGTTCCAGCCGGTAGAGGTTGGGCGGCTGCGACGGAGATTCGCGGCTGAGCAGCAACTGGCCTGCCTTGTCGTCCAGCAGCGCCAGCGCTTGTTCGAACCACGGCGCCTGTGATTGCCACAAACGGGTGGCGCGCTTGTCGTCCAGCGCGTAGCGGTCGACGAAGGGGCGGTCGCCATCCGGGCCGGCGCCATCGCCAAGCAGGTAGATGGCCTTGCCGTCCGGCGTGGTCTGCAGCACCAACTGGCCATTGGCATTGCTGACCGTGGCGGCCTCACCGGGGTCGCTATAACGGTCTTCGGATTTGCGGCTGCTCAGCAGTTCCGGCGCGGCGTCTTGATCGGGGCGCGCGCGCCAGACTTTCAATTCCCGGGTTTTCCACCAGTGTTCGCGCACCAGGGCCAGGTCGCCGCGGCCCCAGCGGATCTCGACGAAGCGGCTGGCCAGCCGCTGCCATTGGCGCGGCGCTTGCTGGAAGGGCGCGGCTTGCAGAAAGAGCGCGTCGCGCTCGGCGGCGGCGCGGCCAGGGTCGCCGCCGTCCAATGCCTCGACCCAGAACAGGCTGGCCGGCGCATCGGCGCGCCAGGCCACTTCGCGCGGACCGGCCTCCACCGCGTCATTGCCGGAAGGCATGCGTTCCAGCAGCGGCCGCTGGGCCACGGTGCGCACGATGCGTCCCTGCCGATCCAGTACATCGATGCGCTTGGGAAAGCGCGACAGCGGCACCAGCGTGGAATAGGGGCGTTGCAGCCGGGTGGTCAGTAGATATTGGCGGTTGGGCGCGCCGCTGACGCCGAGATAGCGTTCCGGCTGGCCGATGAGGCTGAGTTTGCCGTCCATGCCGAGCAGCGCCAATTGGCTTTGCAATTGGTAGTCCAGCAGGTCGGCGTCGTACGCGGTCTTGAGCAGGTCGGGGTAGGTGCGGGTCTGCGACAGCGCGCCGCCCTCGCTTTGCTGGATATTGGGGCCGTCCGGCGCGGCCGGCGCGCGCGGCGCCGGGCCTTGGCG
>NZ_JAJOHW010000007.1 GCF_021129195.1 Chromobacterium aquaticum
GAGCCTGCCGATGCCGGAGCTGGCTTACCAGCGCCTGCGGCTGGGCGAGGCCGGGCCGAGCGACGCCTTGCCGCGCCAGCCGCTGCTGCGGGTGATGAGCGCCGAAGGGCCGCTGTGGCTGGAGCAGACGCCGGAAGTGGACGCCGACGAGGCGCCGGAGCTGGCGGGCCGGCTCAGCTGGCCGCTGCGCTTCGTCATCGGCGACAGCCGCATCAGCCTGGGCCTGCTGCGCGAGGTGGGCCGCGGCGATGTGCTGCTGATCCGCCAGCCGGCGGCGGCGGTGCGCTGCCACGACCGCGCGTTGGGCACTTATCAAACGTATGAGGAAGGAATCGTCATGGAATGGGATGAAACGCAACAGGCGGCGGAGCCGGAAGCGCCGGCGCGCGATATGGGCCAATTGCCGGTGGAGCTGGAATTCGTGCTGCACCGTAGCCGGATGACGCTGGCGGAATTGCAGGCGCTGTGCCGCGGCCGCTTGCTGGAACTGCCGGCCGACGCCGAGCGACGAGTGGAAGTGCGCGCCAACGGCGCCTTGCTGGGGCGCGGCGAACTGGTGCAGCTGGCCGGCCAGTTGGGGGTGGAAGTGACGGAGTGGCTGGGCGGAGCCGCCGATGTCGAATGATATCTCGCTGATCGCGCTGCTGGCCTTCGCCACGCTGCTGCCTTTCCTGATCGCTTCCGGCACCTGTTTCATCAAGTTCTCCATCGTGTTCGTGATGGTGCGCAACGCGCTGGGCTTGCAGCAGGTGCCGTCCAATATGACGCTCAACGGCATCGCGCTGATGCTGTCGATGTTCGTGATGCTGCCGATCGCGCAGCAGGCCTACAGCCATTACCAGGAAGAGCAGGTCAGTTTCAACAGCGTGGAATCGGTGAGCAACTTCGTCGAGAACGGCCTGGACGGCTATCGCGGCTATTTGCAGAAGTATTCCGACCCGGAACTGGTGAGCTTCTTCGAAAAGGCCCAGGCGCAGCGCACCGAGCGCGAAACCGGCAATGCCGAGGCCGACGAGCAGCCGTCCATCTTCGCCTTGCTGCCGGCCTACGCGCTCAGCGAGATCAAGAGCGCGTTCAAGATCGGCTTTTATCTCTACCTGCCCTTCGTGGTGGTGGATCTGGTGATCTCCAGCATCCTGCTGGCGCTGGGGATGATGATGATGAGTCCGGTGACGATCTCGGTGCCGATCAAGCTGGTGCTGTTCGTGGCGCTGGACGGCTGGACCTTGTTGTCCAAGGGCTTGGTGTTGCAGTACCTGGACCTGGCTTCGTAGGGGGCAAAACCGCCGATGCTGCGTTGCGCCTCCTTGTCGTACGACGGGTACTGCCTGCGTCGGCGCGCCTTGCCTCGGTCGCTGCGCTCGGTTTTGCTTCCCGAGTCTTGGAGCCTGTTTACGATCTGCTGCGCATCGTGGATGCGTTACACGGTAAGTACCGCTTCGAAATGCTCATGTACCACTTGTACATTCCGCTTTCTCAACCGTTTTCGCCTTGTCTCACCTTAGCTCGCGAGACTTTGAAACAGTTTCTTGGAGTCGGCGCTGCCCATGCCGCCCGCCTCAATTTTGGAGTTTTGCTATGAATGATCTGGTGTTCGCCGGCAACAAGGCGCTGTACCTGGTGCTGCTGATGTCGGCCTGGCCCATCATCGTCGCCACCGCCATCGGCCTGCTGGTGGGCCTGTTCCAGACCGTGACCCAGTTGCAGGAACAGACGCTGCCCTTCGGCATCAAGCTGTTCGGCGTCAGCCTGTGCCTGTTCCTGCTGTCCGGCTGGTACGGCGAGACCCTGCTCGGCTTCGGCCGGGAGGTGATGCGCATGGCGCTGGCCCGGGGCTGAGGCGGATGCAGTTCGGCCTGTTCTTCGAAATTCACGGCTGGGTGGCCGCGGCCGCGCTCGGCTTCGCCCGCGTGGCGCCGGTGTTCTTCATCCTGCCCTTCCTGAACAGCAATGTGCTCAGCGGCGTGGTGCGCACCTCGGCCACCATGCTGGTGGCGCTGGGGCTGTGGCCGCATCCGGTGGAGGCGCTGCCGGCCTTCCAGGCGCTGCCCTTCCTCGCGCTGATCGCGCGCGAGGTGGCGGTGGGCCTGCTGCTGGGCTGCCTGCTGGCCTGGCCGTTCTGGGTGTTCCACGCGCTGGGCAGCATCATAGACAACCAGCGCGGCGCGACGCTGAGCAGCAGCATAGACCCGGCCAACGGCGTGGATACCTCGGAGCTGGCCAATCTGTTCAATCTGTTCGCCGCCGCGGTCTATCTGCAAGGCGGCGGCATGGGCCTGATGCTGGACCTGTTCCGCCAGAGCTATCAGCTGTGCGACCCCTTGGGCGTGTGCACGCCGGCGCTGACGCCGACGCTGAGCCTGCTCAACCAGGTGATCAGCAAGGCGGTGGTGCTGGCCAGCCCGGTGGTGGCGGCCTTGCTGCTGTCCGAGGCGGTGCTGGGCCTGCTGTCGCGCTTCGCGCCGCAGATGAACGCCTTCGCGGTGTCGCTGACGGTGAAGAGCGCGGTGGCCTTGCTGATCATGCTGATGTATTTCGGCCCGGTGCTGCCGGACACGGTGGCGCGGCTGGTGGTGCCGGCGGCGGCGCTGCCCGGCTGGCTGGGCGCGCCGGTGCGCTGAGATGTCGAACAAGACCGAACAACCTACGCGCAAGCGCTTGCAGGACGCGGCCAAGAAGGGCCAGTCCTTCAAGAGCCGCGACCTGGTGGTGGCCTGCCTGACCCTGTGCGGCGTCGCCTATCTGGTGTCCTTCGGCTCGCTGGTGGAATTGATGGGCGCTTTCCGCCAGGTGATCGCCGGCGGTTTCCAGCAGGACATGCAGGGCTATGCCCAGGCGGTGGTTTGGCTGGGCATCAAGCTCTTGCTGCCCATCTTTCTGCTGTGCATCGTCGCCTCCGCCTTGCCCTCCCTGCTGCAAAGCGGCTTCGTGCTGGCCAGCGAGGCCTTGAAGCTCAATCTGGAAGCGCTGAATCCGGTGAACGGCTTCAAGAAGTTGTTCAGCCTGCGCACGGTGAAGGAAGCGGTGAAGGCGCTGCTCTACCTGACCAGCTTCGTGGTGGCGGTGCTGGTGCTGTGGCACAAGCACAAGGCGCTGCTGTTCGCCCAGCTCAACGGCGACCCGATCGGCATGGCGGCGATCTGGCGCGAGCTGCTGCTGGCGCTGGTGCTGACCTGTCTGGGCTGCATCGTGGCGGTGCTGCTGCTGGACGCGATCGCCGAGTACTTCCTGTTCATGAAGGACATGAAGATGGACAAGCAGGAGGTCAAGCGCGAGATGAAGGAGCAGGAGGGCAACCCGGAGATCAAGTCGCGCCGTCGCGAGGCGCACATGGAAATCCTGTCCGAGCAGGTGAAGTCCGACATCGAAAACTCGCGCCTGATCGTGGCCAACCCCACCCATATCGCCGTCGGCATCTATTTCAAGCCCGAGCTGCTGCCGATTCCCTTCATCTCGGTGATGGAGACCAATCAGCGCGCGCTGGCGGTGCGGGCCTACGCGGAAAAAGTGGGGGTGCCGGTGGTGCGCGACATCCCGCTGGCGCGGCGCATCTTCGCCAGCCACCGCCGTTATTCCCTGGTCAGCCTGGACGAGGTGGAGGAAGTGCTGCGCTTGCTGATGTGGCTGGAGCAGGTGGAAAACGCCGGCGTGGAAGCGCCGGAGCCGGAACCATCGCCGCTAGCGGCGGCGGAGCGGGGGAAAGACGCGAACGCCGCCGGGCCGGTTGTGGATAAATCCGCCGCCGAGCCCGCCTCTGTGGATAAACGAGACGAGCGGGACGGCTGAGCGCATAGACGCGCCCCAAGAGCCCGCCCGGTGGGGCGGCAACGCCAACCCTCCCCCGCGAGGCGGCAGGCCATATTGAACACGCCCGGATAGCCGCTGCGCCGTCGCCATGAGCGATTCCTGAATGTTTCCCCCGGCCGCGCGCTGTTAAATGACAGCGACGACGGTCATTCCATACCCAAGACAACCGTCGTCTCTAGCCAGCTCTGCCGGGTTGGTGACAGCGACTAGGAGATGTTTGATGAACCCTGAAGACAATGTCAGCGACGAGCGCCTGGCAGAGATGGTCTGGGAAGCGGTAAGCGAGGGCGCCACCCTGAAAGACGTGCACGGCATTCCGCCGGACATGATGGAAGGCCTGTACGCCCACGCTTACGATTTTTACAACAAGGGAAGGCTCGACGAGGCGGAAACCTTCTTCCGCTTTCTGTGCATCTACGACTTCTACAACTCCGATTACATCATGGGACTGGCCGCCGTGTGCCAGCTCAAGAAACAGTTCCAGAAGGCCGCCGATCTGTACGCGGTGGCCTTCGCCCTGAGCAAGAACGACTACCGGCCGGTGTTCTTCACCGGCCAGTGCCAGCTGTTCATGCGCAAGGCGGCCAAGGCCAGGCAGTGTTTCGAGCTGGTGTGCGAGCAGAGCGACGACGAGTCGCTGCGCGCCAAGGCCCAAGTGTATCTGGACAGCTTGCAGGAGACGGAGGCCGAGCAATCCCGTCAGCAGGAAAAGGAGCAAGCATGAGCGGTAATACTATCGGTCAAGGCTTTAATCTTGGCAGTGCCGAGCTGGCGAAAGCGCTATCGGGCAACACCCAGGCGAGCGAGAAATTCGTCGACGCCGCGCAGAAGTCGGCGCAAGCGCTGTTCACGCTGCGCGTCAGCGACGACGCCGGCGCAGCCAAGCCGCGCAGTGACTTGAACACGCCGCCGCTGACCCAGCCCACGGCCAAGGCCAAGGAAGAGCTGGACGGCGCGGGCAAGCTGACGCTGCTGCTGGGACAGTTGATGTCCTTGCTGGGCAATGTCTCGCTGTCGCAGCTGGAAAGCCGCATCGCCACCTGGCGCGCGATGATGGAATCGCAAGCGGCGATGGGCCAGAAGCTGTCGGACGAGTTGCAGCTGGCGATCGGCGAGGCGGAACAGGCCACCGAGGCCTACCAGACCGCGCTGGGCGATTTGAAAACGGCCAAGGCCACGCTGGACGCGGCCAAGCAGAAGCTGGCCCAGGCTCAGGCCAAGCTGGACGGGCTGACGCCGGAAGACGCCGGCTACCAGCAGGCGCTGGCGGCGCGCGATCAGGCCGCCAACGAGGCGCAGGCCGCCAAGCTCAAGGCCGACAAGGCGGAACAGGCCGCCACCGACGCGCACAACTTCGCCAAGGACAAGACCGCCAAGGCGGACTCGCTGTTGACCCAGGCCCAAGGGCTCAATACCAAGGGCGGCGCGGGGCAGCAGGCCGCGGAGGACCATCTGACCGGCGTGGCCAAGCTGACCATGCTGATGGCGATGTTCGTCGAGATGGTGGGCAAGAACAGCGAAGAAAGCCTGAAAAGCGATCTGGCATTGTTCCAGGCCATGCAGGAAGGCCGCCAGAAGGAAATGGACAAAAAATCCGCCGAGTACCAGGAAGAAGTGCGCAAGGCGGAAGAACTCAATCGCACCATGGGGTGCATTGGCAAGATTCTAGGCGCGGTGCTGACAGTGATCAGCGTCGTGGCCGCAGCATTCACCGGCGGCGCCAGCCTGGCGCTGGCCGCGATTGGCGTCGCGCTGATGGTGGCGGACGAGGTGGTCAAGGCCACCACCGGGGTGTCCTTCATGGAAGAGGCGTTGAAGCCCTTGATGGACAAGGTGCTCAAACCCTTGATGGATCTGCTAGGCAAAGCCATCACCAAGGCGCTGGAAAGCATGGGGGTGGACAAGAAGACCGCCGAGCTGGCCGGTTCCATCATCGGCGCGGTGCTGGCCGCGGTGGCCATGGTCGCGGTGATGGTGGTGGTGGCGGTGGTGGGCAAGGGCGCCGCCAGCAAGCTGGGTGGCGCGCTCAGCAAGCTGATGGGCGACGCCATCAAGAAGATGGTGCCCAATGTGCTGAAGGAACTGGCCAAGAACGGCAGCAAGATGTTGACCCAGGGCTTCCAGCGCCTGGCCAACAGCCTGGGCCTGCGCACCGACGCCGCGTCCAAGCAACTGATGGCCAACACCCTCAACCGCGTGGTGGTGGGCGGGGAAGTGGCGCAAGCCACCACCCAGGCCGGCGGCAATGTGGCGCAGGGCGTGTTCATGAAGAACGCCAGCGACATGCTGGCCGACTTCACCCTGGCGCGCGCCGCGATGGACCAGATCGAACAATGGCTGAAGCAGGCGGTGGAAGTGTTCGCCAGCACCCAGAAAGTCACTCAGGACCTGACCACGATGATGTCTTCCGCGTTGCAGCAGAACGCCGAAGCCGGTCGTTTCGTGCTGCGTCAGAGTCACGCTTGAGTTAGGAGAGAATATTATGGCAACTATTATCGGCAGTGTTTCCACCCACAATCCGTTTCCGGCGGCGCTTGAATCCGGCGCGGCTGAAAAATCACCTGTCGCCAAGTCCTTGGTGGACATCAAGGACATCCTGCCCATCCTGAACAGCGCCGGCCGCGACGGCAAGGCGCTGGCCGAGGCGATGAGCGGCCCGCAACTGCGCCCGCCGTCCGCCGAGGTGAGCAAGCAAGTGACCGACGCGCTGAAGAGCTATCTGAGCGAAAAAGCGCAGGACCCGGCCTTCGTCCAGGACCTGGGCGCGGTGTATCAGAAGGTCGAGTCCGGCGTCAGCAAGCTGGTGAACGACAAGGTCAAGGAGCAGGCCGAGCAGGGCAAGCCCTTCGACATCAGCGGCATGGCGCCCAACGGCGCGGCCTTGATGGTGGCCGCCATCGTGCTGATGTCGGCGCTGCGCACCGCCGACAACACGCTGAGCAGCAAGCTGTCGCTGGTGGGCTTCGACGCCACCAAGGCCACCGCCGCCTCCATGGTGCGCGAGGGCGTGGCCAATCTGTCCAGCAGCATCGCCCAGGGCGTGGGCCAGATGGCCATCACCGGCGTTGGCGCCAAGAAAAACCTGAGCGGCTTGAGCGCCGAGCGCGGCGCGCTGAAGAACAACGCGCCCAAACTGGCCAAGCTGGGCGACGAGGGCCGCAACATCCAGTCCGCGCTGGGCCGTCAGAACACCGTCAAGCTGGGCACCGACGCCGACAGCCTGAAGCAGGTGGGCCTGAAGCCGCAGCAGCCGGGCGCGGCCAAGCCGGGCGCGGGCGAGTTGAACGCGCAGTCCAATGCCGCCGGCAGCGTGGCCGACGGCATGGCCGGCGACACGATAGGCCTGCAGTCCAGCAAGCAGCGTTTGTCCAAGGAGCATGAAACCGCGCTGGGCGGCGCCGGCGAGAACTTGTCGGTGAAGGGGCAGGCGGAACAGCTGGCCATGGACGACACCAAGCTCAAGGCCGAGGCCAAGAAGACCACCGGCCGGGCCATCATGGACAGCTCGTCCGCGGCCAGCAATATCGCCGGCGGCTCCGGCCGCTACGCCGCCACGCTGGAGCAGTCCGAGCAGCAGATCAGCCAGGCTTCCAGCCGCGTGGCGAATACCGCCTCCGAGGAAACCCGCGAGAGCAGCCGCAAATCCGACAGCTTCATCCAGGAGCTGCTGCGCACCTTGGACACGATCAGCCAGTCCAAGAGCGCGGCCATGGGCGCGGTGGCCGGCAACATCCGCGCCTGATCCGCTAGCCCGGAACCGGGCGGGGCCGTCCCAGGCTCCGTCCGCCGGCCCGGCCATTCCGGTCGGGCCGGCCTTCCTCACCATTCATCCCGCCAGCGCCTGGGCGCCTGCCTCGGCGCTGGCCATGCAGGGGAATCCCCATGAACGGCATTCAAACCACTCTTTCCACGCCACTGACGCGGCCACAGCTCGCTGAAACCCCGGCCGCCGCGCCGCGCGCCGATGTCGCCGGCCAGGCTGTCGAAACCCGCGCCGCCGCGCCGCAAGGGCCGGAGCTGTCCGCGCTCAATAGCGCCCAGGGCAAGGCCGACGCGCTGCGCCAGGCCAATGAAACCATCCGTCGCGTCGTGGAAGGGCAGACCACGTATGAAAGCAAGCTGGCCGACCAGCGCTGGCAGGCGGCGATTGCTGGCGGCGAGCAGCCGCCGGCCGAGCGCGTGGCATTTCAGCGCGGCGCCTTGACGCGGGCGTTGGACCAGGCTCGCGACACGCAGACCCTGACGACTCAGCAACTCAGCGGCGGCTTGAATAGCGTGGCGCAGAGCGGCTACGAGATGTCCGCCGAGCAAAAGTCGAAGTTGCAGGCGGATATCGCCGACACGCTGGCCGACGCCCCGCCGACGGCGCGGGAATTTGCCGAGCCGATGTTGTTCTCCGCCCCGGCGCCGGGCGCGGGCAAGGACATGATTTCCGACCGCGAACTGTGGGAAATGATCAGCGAGTCCATTGGCAACATCAAGGACGGCTACCTGGGCGTGTATGAGAACGTGGTGGGCAAATACATCGAGTTCTACCAGGAGTTCAGCGACATCCTGTCCAAGATGGCCGGCTGGATCTCGTCCAACGACAAGGGCGACAAAGTCACCCTGAGCGTGGGCGAGTTGTATGACGCGCTGAAGACATTGAAGGCGAAATACGAGAACACGGTGTTATTCCCCACCAGCGGCACCACGACCGAGGCCGAGGCGAAAAAATGGGCCAAGGAGCTGGGTCTACCGGAAAGCTGTGTGCAAAAAAAAGGCGACGGCTATGTGGTGGTCATCGACACCGGTCCGGTGCAGAAAATGATGGACGCCTTGAAAGGCCTGGCCGGCGGCAGCGAGCCGGCGAAAGACAAGAAGGTGGAAATGGACAACGCCAAATTCCAGTCCTGGCAGTCCGGCTTCAAGGCGCAGGAAGAAAACCTGAAGAACACCTTGCAAACGCTGACCCAGAAATACAGCAACGCAAACTCGCTGTTCGACAACCTGGTCAAGGTGCTCAGCAGCACCATCAGCAGCTGCACGGAAACCGCCAAGTCCTTCCTGCAAGGCTAACCAAGGCCTGATGCGGGGTTGCGCCAATGACTGTTGGCGCGTCCCGCCTCAGCCGTGCCACTGACTTCTGTTAGAACCCGTTTACGATCTCGCGGGCCAAGGCGAGACCAGGCCAAAACAGCCGAAAAAGCGGAGCGCACGCACCGTGCATGAGCATTTCGAAGCACTCGCCGAGTCACGCCTCACGACGCGCAGCGGATCGTAAACAGGTTCTTAGCCACTCTAGATAAGGCTTAGGAGAACCACACCATGCCCATTACCGGCGCATCCCCCCTTCTGACGCGCTCCCTGTCCATGCCGGCGGACGCGTCGCGGCGGCCGGCCACCCCGCTCTCGGAGCAGTTCAGCGGCGGGCGCAGCAGCGCCGCCACGCCGGCGCGCCGCCATTCGCTGATTGATCCGGCCAGCTTCAAGGCCCAGCACACCCGCGACAGCGTGGCGGCCTTGTTCGCCGCCTCGACGGACGCCAAGGCGTTGGACAAGCTCTATCTGGCCTCGCCCAATGTCTACGCCCAATTGGAAATCGCGGAGTTCGCCAAGGTCTACGCGCAACTCAAGCAGCAGCCGGACTTGAGCCCGCAAGATGCCAAGTCCCTGGACGATCTGGCGCAGCAATACACCGCCCGAGTCCTGAAAGACGGCCTGGGCGCCAAATCCGCCTTCGGCCCGTGGACCCAGAGCACCAATAAGCAATACCAGCTGCGCAATCAGCTGGAGCACAAGCTGGCGCTATTGGCACACCAGCATTGCGGCGGCGACACCATGAAACTGGGCAACGACTTCATGCAGCGCGAGGTCAGCACCTTCATCCTGTCCTATGTCGAAACCCAGCTGGGGCGTTCACTGGATGCGGCCACCGGCGAGAAAGTGATGGAACTGGTGGACAGCGCGGCGAAGCTGGCCTTCGACGCGCTGCGCCAGAGCCGCGGCGAGATGCTGGGGCTGAGCGGGCCGAGCCTGGGCCGGCAGGCGCGCGACCTCGACACCGTGGCGATTCTGCCGCAGCTGCTGCGCAGCGTGCTGGCGGGGCTGGGACAAGACCCGAAAGGCCCGCAACAACCGGACCCCGCGCGAGATGGTCAGCCCGATCCCAGTCCAGGCCCTCAACCAGGCCCGACCGAGCCGGGGGGCGCGCAGCAGCCGATGGTGGTAAATAACTACTACACCACCAATAACGATAACCGTCAGGACAATCGTCAGGACAACCGGCGTTGGGACAAGCGCGGCGACATGTATCTGGGCGATGTGCACAAGGGCAACCGCCATCATGGCGGAGCGCCCTCGCGTCTGGTGACGTCCTTGCGCATGCCGGCGCCGCAAGTCGCCCGCAGCCAGGAGTTGCCCAAGCCGCAGCAGGCTACCTTGTCGGAAACGCGCCATCCCTTGCTGAACGCGGCCAGCCAAGTGACGGAGGCGATGTCCGAGCTGATGAACACGGTTATGGGCGAGGAGACGCTGACGGCGCCCACGCCCGGCGCGGCGCAGGCGGGCAAGCTGGACGCGACCGCGCGCCAGGCGCGGCTCAGCCCGTCGGCCATGCCGCAATCGGCGATCCTCGGCGGCGCGTCGTCCGGAGTGGAGCAGGGCACGCAGACCGATGCCGGACAGGCCTTGCGCGACGCGGCCAGCCAGGTAACGGGGGCCTTGTCCGAGTTGATGAACACGGCCTTGGGCGAGGAAACGCTGGCGACGCCCATTCCCGGCGCGGCGCAAGCGGGCAAGCTGGACGCGACGGCGCGCCAGGCGCGGCTCGACGCGACAGCGCAGCCGCAAACCGCCAGCCTAGGCGGCGAGGCGGCCGGCGAGTTCGCCGGGCTGTCCTTCCGCGGCGGCCCGCTGCGCAATTTGCCCAGCCAGGCCTATCTGCGCAGCCAGATTTTTCATTCGACGCTGGACGGTCACGCCGCCGGCCGAGAACTGATCAAGGCGCTGCGCGACGCGCTGGAGCCCGACGCGGCGCAGCCCTTCGCGCAACGGCGCGAGTTCGAAGCCTTGCGCAACCGGATGTTGCCCAGCGGCCGCATGCAGCAAGACGATTTGCTGCGGCAATTCGCCGATGGCGCGCCGGAAGCGCTGGCGGCCGACGCGCGTCGGCTGGGCGGCGTGTTGGCCGAACATCCCGGCCTGGAGCGGCAGCGTCAGGTGCTGGGCGGTTTTGCGCAAACCCTGATTCGGGAAACCAATCTGTTGCCGCCGGGCGGGCGGGCCAATCCCTTGCTGGGCGAGTTTCTGAACGGTTTGGGTCTTCAAGCGCGCAACACGCCGGCGGCGGATGCCGGCGCTCGCCTGCATCAGGCCGCACGCGAGGTAGCCGACGGCTTGTCCCAGGTGCTGGACACCGCGGCCGGCCGGCGCGTGGAAGGCGAGTTGCGGGCCGAACGCGTGGATATCCAGCAAGCGGCCAGCACGCCGCTGGACCAAGCGGTTCGCTTGTCGGCCGGAGACGCGCCGACCGCCGATGCCGGCTCGAGTCTGCATCAGGCCGCGCGACAGGTGGCGGATGGCTTGTCCCAAGTCTTGAACGCCGCAGCCGGCCAGAGCGCGGCCGGCGAACCGGAAGCCAATGGACAAGCGTCTCGGCTTGGCCGCGCGCCGACGGCGGACGCCACGGCGCCGACGGCCGAACGAGACGGCGGCGGCTTCGACGGGCTCAAGTTCCGCGACGGCAATCTGTACACGTTGCCAACCCAGGCTTATCTGCGCAGCCGCGCCTTCGCCTTGGACGCCGGCAGCGAGCTGATCCGCGCGGTGCGCGGCGCCCTGGAACCCGACGCGACGCAGCCCTTCGCGCAACGACGCGAGTTTGAAGCGTTGCGCAACCGCGTGTTGCCGGGCAACAGCACTCAGCAAAGCGGCGTGTTGAAGGACTTTGCCGACGGCAAGGCGGGCGCGCTGGGCGACGACGCCGCGCAACTGCGGAAAGTGCTGGCCGAGCATCCGGGCTTGGAGCGGCAGCGCCAGGCGCTGGGCAGTTTTGCGCGCACCTTGATCCGCGAAGCCAATCTGCTGCCGCGCGGCAAGCCGGCCAACCCGCTGGTGGTGGAACTGCTGAGCGGGCTGGGCCTGGACGCCGTCGCCGAATCGCGGCGCGGCGAAGCCTTGAGCTCGCCTTCCGGCGTCACCCTGACCACCGACGGCCTGCATCTAGACCCCAACCGCATCCGGGAGCGCAACCGTGGCAGTCAGTCTTGAGCAGCATGTGGTGGCGGTGATGGCCTGCTGTCTGTCGGTGGAAGAAGCCAAGCTGCAGCCGCAGGCGCGGCTGGTGGACGAGTTGTACGCGGACTCGATGGAGCTGCTGGACATGGTGCTGTTGCTGAACGATGAGTTCGGCATCGAGATTGGCGTCGACGACATCGTCGACATCAAGACCGTGGCCCATGTCTGTCAGGTGGTGGAACGGCGGCTGGCCGAGCGCGTGGCTCAGCTGTCGCCGCTCGGCTCCGATTGCGGCAGCGCCGCCTCCAGCGCCTGAAACAGGTGCTGCAGCCGGGCCGCGTCCGGCTGCGCCTGGCGCAATAGGGTCTGCATCTCCGCCGCCAGCGCCGGCAGCCGTGGCAGGCCGGCGCTGAGCGCCACGCCGTGCAGGCGGTGCGCGTAATGCTCGGCCTGCTGCCAGTCCCGCGCCTGCAGCGCCTGACGTAGCGCGGCGGCGTCGGCGTCGCAGCTGTGGCTCAGCAACTGGGCCAGCGCGTTGTCCGGCACCGTCGGCGGCTGCGGAGCCGGGTGGTGGTCCAGCCACAAGCTCATCATTTGCTCCAGCTGCGCCAGCCGCAGCGGCTTGGTCAGGCAACTGTCTATGCCGCTGTCCAGGCAGCGTTGCTGGTGTTCTATGCCGGTGGTGGCCGAGATGGCGATGATGGGCAAGTGGGGCTGCCACTGCAAGGCCGGGTGGCGGCGCAGCCGCAGCGCCAGCTGGTAGCCGCTGATGCCGGGCAGATTGCAGTCCAGCAGCGCCATGGCGAAGCGTTGGCCCTGGTCCAGCAACGCCAGCGCGGCGGCGCCGTTTTCCACTGTCACCGCGCGGTAGCCCAGCTGCAAAAGCTGCTGGGCGATGATGAAGCGATTGGCCGGCTGGTCCTCCACCACCAGGATGGGGTCGCAGTCCTCATTGATCGCCGCCGGCGCGCTGGCGACATCCGGCTCCGCTTGCGCCGCGGCCTCGGCCGGCGCATGGCGCACCGGCAGCCACAAGGTCACCGTGGTGCCGCATTGCGGCTGGCTGGTCAGCGCGATGCGGCCGCCCATCAACTCCACCAATTGCCGGCAGATCAACAAACCCAGCCCGGCGCCGCCGTAGCGGCGCTGGGTATCGTCCGCCTGCGCGTATTCCTGGAACAGCTTGGTCTGCTGTTCCAGCGGGATGCCGATGCCGGTGTCGCTGACTTGCACGCGCAATTGCGCGCTGTCCTGCTCGATGTCTTGCAATTCCAGATTCAAACGCACCGTGCCGTGGCGGGTGAACTTGACCGCGTTGCTGAGCAGATTGCTCAGGATCTGGCGCAGGCGCACCGGGTCCACCACCAGTTGGCGGCGGCACAGTTCCTTCATTTCCAGTTGCAGCGTCAGGCCTTTTTTTTCCGCGCAGGCGCGGTAGATCGCCGCCACGCCGCTGGCCAGCGCCGCCGCGTCGGTGGCCAGCGGCTCCAGCCGCAGCCGCTGGGCGTTGAGCTTGGACACGTCCAGCACATTGTCCAGCAGCTCCAGCAAATTCACCGCCGAGGCATTGGCCAGCGCCGCCAGCTCGCGCTCGCGCGGCGGCAGCTCGGCCTGGCGCAGCAGCTCCACCGAGGCCAGCACCGCGTTCATCGGCGTGCGGATCTCATGGCTCATCACCGCCAGAAAAGTGGATTTCTGCGCCTCGCTGCGCTGGGCGGCGCGGCGCGCGGTGTGGGCGCGCTGGGCAAAAACCAATAGCAGCAGCAAGGCCAGCGCGGCCAGGCTCAATTCCAGCGCGTAATAGCGGGCGATGGAGCGCCAGGACGGCGCGCCGTAGTCGGTGGTCTGCAGCCAGCCTTCCAGTATCTGCTGGGTATCGTCCGCGGTCAGCTGCTCCAGCGAGCCATTGATGATGGAGAGCAGCCGCGGCTGGTTCTTGTTCACCGCCATCGAGACCAGCCTGGGCATTTCGCTGACGCTGCCGGCGATGCGCAGCGCGCCGTAATAGCGGCGGCGGATCACCGACTGCATTACCGCGTCCAGACCCACCGCGGCGTAGGCCTTGCCGTCGGCCACCGCGTCCAGCGCCGCCAGCGGCGTGGGCGTGGCCACGATGTCGACGGCCGGGAAGTTCTCGCGCAGAAAGTATTCGTAGGGGTCGCCGCTTTCCACCGCGATGGTCTTGTCGGCCAGCTTGGCGGTGCTGAACACGATGGGCTTGTTCGGCTGGGTGACCAGCACCGTGCTGCCGGAGAAATAAGGATCGCTGAAGCGGATGCGCCGGCTCACCTCGGGCGGGATCAGGCCGGAGGACAGCGCGGTGAGCAGATCGATGTGGCCGCTGAGCATCATGTCCACCGCCTGCTGGCGGTTGGCCACCGGCACCAGCTCGAAGCGCAGGCCGCTGATCTCGGAAATGCGGCTCAGATAGGCCTGGGTCAGGCCGCGGTGCTCGCCGTCCTCCATGTATTCGATGGGCCAGCCGTGCGGGTCTATCGCGTAGCGCACCACCGGGTGCTTGGCCAGCCAGGCGCGTTCCGCCGCGCTGAAGCCGGCGTGGCCGTGGCCTGACAAGAGGCTGAGCGCCAGGAACAGGCAGCAGGGCAGCAAGGGGCGGGCGCGCATGGCGTCAGGGATTGACCAGCCGGCTTTGCAGCTTGAACAACTCGTTGTCGCTGCGCAGGCCCAGCTTTTTCAGCGCCGACTGCTTCTGATTGCTGATGGTCTTGATGCTGCGCGAGAACTTGACGGCGATATCGCTGACCGTCATGCCGTCCAGACAGCAGCGCAGCACCTCGCGTTCGCGCGGGGACAGTTCCGGGAGGTCCAGCAGGCTGCGCAGCATCGCTTTCTGCGGCGCCGGCAGATTGGCGCAGGTTTCGTCCAGCGCCGCGCTCATGTCCGGGCTCAGATAGCTGTGGCCGTCGGCCAGCAGGCGGATGGCGGCGGCCAGCTCGTCCAGGCTCTGCTCCTTGCCGATGAAGCCGTGCGCGCCGCAGCGCAGCGCCAGCGCAACCGTGGCCGGGGTGTAATAGGCCGACATCACCAGGATGCGCACCTTGGCGAAGCGCCGGCGCAAGCCGCGGATCAGGCTGAAGCCGTCGATGTCGCCGGGGCTGAGCGCGTAGTCGGTGACCACCACGTCCACCGCGTCGCACTGCGCCAGATGCTGGATCAGCGGCGCGCTGCTGATGAACTGTCCGGTCACGTTCAAGTCGGTTTCATCGGCCAGAAGGCCGGCCAGGCTGTTCAGCACCATCAGGTGATCATCCAGCAAGGCGATTTGTATCGGCTGGCTCCGCAATGATTTGGCATCAGGCATATGAGTGTCCCAACAGATGGCGGCGCGGCTGCGCCTTGCGCCATGGTTATGTCTCTGAACCTGTGTACGCTGTTGCGCGGGCGGCGGCTCCGGTTTCGCTCCGGCATCAGGCTTGGTATAGGCCATTACGCGAAGTTTTGGCGGCAGGGAACGCTTGCGCCGCCGGTTTGGCCGGCTGAGGGAACGGAGGGTGGAATGGCGGGACGGGCCAGGCCTGCGGCGGGGCCGGAGGCGAAAGCGTGCGCATTCGTGATCTCGTTCCCCGGATTGTTAAAGACAGCCAGCAGGCCATTATTCCGTGCCGGCCGCGCCTTGTGAAGCGATTTCAGCGGCGGATGAGGATGCTTAGCGCGCTGGCATGAGGCCGGCGGCGAGGCGTCGCCGCCGGCGCGGAGGAGTGAAGCCGCTCTTGGAGCCGGCTCAAAGTCTGGCGAGCGAGGGCGAGACAAGGCGAGAACGAGCGAAAAAGTGGAATGTACGCGCGGTACATGAGCATTTTGGGCTCGTACTCACCGTGCAACGCTTCACGACGCGCAGCAGATCGTGAACAGCTTGTTAGAAACCCGAGAGCACGATCTTGCCCTTGGCGCGGTTGCTCTCCAGCAAGGCGTGGGCGCGTTTCAGATTGGCGGCGTCGATGCGGCCGAAGCGCTCCGCCACCGTGCTGCGCACCAGGCCGGCGTCCACCAGCTCGGCCAGCCGGTTCAGCAGGTGGTGCTGCTCGATCTGATCATCGGTGCCGAACAAGGAACGGGTGTACATGAACTCCCAGTGCAGCGACACGCTCTTGCGCTTCAGCTCGCGCACGTCCAGGGCCGCCGGGTCGTCGATCAGCGCCAGCTTGCCCTGCGGCGCGATGGCGGCGGCGATCTGCTTGAAGTGGGCGTCGGTCTGATTCAGGCTGGCCACGTAATCGACGCTGGGGTAGCCGATGCGCTTGAGCTCCTCGCTCAGCGGGAGGCGGTGGTCGATCACATGATGAGCGCCCAGCTCCTTGACCCAGGCCTGGGTTTCCGGCCGCGAGGCGGTGCCGATCACGGTCAGGCCGGTCAACTGACGCGCCAGCTGCACCAGGATGGAACCGACGCCGCCGGCCGCGCCCACCACCAGCAGGCTCTGGCCGCTGGGCGCATGGTTGTCCAGCACCCGCAGCCGGTCGAACAGCAGCTCCCAGGCGGTGATGGCGGTCAGCGGCAGGGCGGCGGCCTGCTCGAAATCCAGGCTGTGTGGCATGCGGCCGACGATGCGCTCGTCCACCGCGTGCAATTCGCTATTGGCGCCAGGGCGGTGCAGCGCGCCGGCATACCACACCTTGTCGCCGGGCTGGAACAGGCTGACCTTACCGCCCACCGCGCGCACCACGCCGGCGGCGTCCCAGCCCAGCACCTTGGCTTGGCCGGCTTCCGGCGCCGCGCCGGCGCGCACCTTGGTGTCCACCGGGTTCACCGAAATGGCTTTGACCTCCACCAGCAGGTCATGCTCGCCGATGGCGGGCTCGGGCAATTGCACATCCAGCAAGGACTCCGGGTGCTCGATCGGCAGGTTCTGGTAATAGGCGATGGCTTTCATCTTGGCAGGCTCCATTAGGGTGGCGGGCCGATAGGGCCCGGTCTTGATGGTGCTTATGCTATTCCTGTTCGCCGCAGCGAAAAGCCAGCTAGAATTCGATTCAGTTTCAAAAATATTTTGAGAATCATGGTCAGAATCGAGGATGTGCAAGTCTTCATCCACGCCGCCGACAACGGCAGCCTGTCCGCCGCCGCGCGGCAGCTGGATCTGAGCCCGGCGGTGGCCAGCGCGGCGCTGAAGCGGCTGGAGCAGACGCTGGGCGCGCAATTGCTGGCGCGCTCCACCCGCAGCCTGCGGCTGACCCTGGCCGGGGAGCGCTATCTGGTTCATGCGCGCGCCGCGCTGGAGGCCTTGCAGGCCGGCGGCCAGGCCCTGGCGCAGCAACGGCAGGCGCTGAGTGGCGAACTGTCGTTGTCGATGCCGTCGGATCTGGGCCGCAGCCGGCTGCGCGGCTGGCTGGACGCTTTCCTGGAACGGCACGCCGGCCTGAGCCTGCAATTGCGGATCAGCGACCGGGTGGCGGACTTGTACCGGCAGCCGGTGGACGTGGCCCTGCGCTACGGCGTGCCGGAAGACTCCAGCCTGGTGGCGCTGCCGCTGGCGCCGGACAACCGGCGGGTGTTGTGCGCATCGCCGGACTATCTGGCGCGTCACGGCCGGCCGACATCGCCGCAGGAACTGCGCCGCCATCAATGCCTGCGGCTGGTATTGGGCGCGGCCTTGCATGAGCGCTGGAGTTTCAGCCAGGGCCCGCTGCGCGAGCAGGTGACGGTGAACGGCCGCCGCCAGAGCGACGATGGCGAGGTGGTGCGGCGCTGGGCGCTGGACGGGCTGGGCATCGCCTATAAATCGCGTTTGGACGTGCTGGACGATCTGCGCGCCGGCCGTTTGCTGTTGCTGTTGAAGGATTGGCAGACCGAGGCGACGCCGCTGTATCTGGTGACGCCGCATCGGCTGATGTTGTCGCCGGCGGTGGTGGCCTTGCGGGAGTATTTGCAGGCGTGCCTGCAGGATTATCTGGCGGCGCCGTGAGGGAAGGCGCAGCCCCCACGGCGCGGCGAGCCCGGTGTGCTAGCTATTGCGCAAGCGGATGCGGCGGAAACGCGCCTCCAGGCTGAAACGCTGTTCTTGTGCCAGGTAAAGCTGGTGTTGGCTATCCACATGGCGATAGACCCGGACCCGGTCGGCGCCCAGCAGCATCATGATTTCCAGATAGTTGAAGAAGCCCATCCACTGGCCGCGGCCATCGCGGTCGTCAAAGTCGATGTCGCGCGCGACGCGGCTGAGCAGGCCTTTGCCGACGTATGCGCGGTTGTCCTTCAGCCATTGCAGCAGGTGGGCCGCGCATTCGCGGCCGTAGGCGTGGTCAGTGGGCGCATGCTTGCTGGGGGCGGGCATGTGCCAGTAATGCGCATAGGTGCGGCCGGGGCAGAGGTGGACGAAGGGAAGTAGGGTTTCCTGTTGTTCCAGGGTGTTCAGTTTGTAGCGACGACGAGGGGGGAAGGTTTGAGCGTGTTGCATGGTGTTTCTCCTAGTGAATGACACAAGATGAAGCACCTGAGCCCATAAAGAGGGAACAGGATTGGCGTCTAAATAAATCAAATCGTTGTCCGTGCCGACTCATAGTCCACCATGCACCTGCTGAATGGCGTGGTCATGGATGGTAAAGCAGGCCACGCAATTGCTGCGCGGGTCCGGGGTTAATGCTAGCGACGGGACGCCAATCCCGTGTGCCGCATGTGGGCGGCAACGTGGGGATTGTTGCCGAGGGGGCGGTTGGGGTCAAGGTGGGGTGGTTGCTTTGCTTGAGCGTGGCTTACTAGTTGAGTGATCTGGTTTTGAATCCGCTGCGCGGATATTGATTTAGGGCCGGTTCCGCCCGGCGAACGGGGAGGGGGCGGACCGCCGCCCCCTTCCAGCCCCCCTCGTCCCCCAGGGCGCGAAACCCCGAAGAAAAAGAGGCCTGCAAGGCGCGGCTGAACTCGCGATTTGCTAGCGTCAAATCGCTCAAACAAAGCAGCCGCTTAAGACCTTGCAGACCTCTTTTTCTCCGGCGCGCCCCGAGGGGACACTTGGGCGCTACACGAGGTGGTCTTTTTTGAATTAAGAGGGGTGGTTTAACGAAGTGGGCCATTCTTGTGGGTAACTTGGCTCCATTGCCTTTTGTTATGGATAAACCGTGCTCCCCAAAAGAAACTACGTATGTGGTGTGCCCCACGAAGGTACTAGCTTGGCCTGCGGCTTCTCGCCGGAGCTTGTCAGATCCGAGGTGCGGCTGAACTCTCTATATGTGAATCTTTGATTGGCATCAGTGATGGCGCGCTGATGTCTGCGCTGCTCGAACAGGCAGCCGCTTAAAACGAGCGAAGCGAAGTTTCTGAGTAGCTAAAATCTCGGGCCTGCCACCCGGCGGCAGGCTTGAAGGGACCTGGAGCGCGTTGCAAACGTGGTTTCTTCTTGGCTCTTTCGAGATATCCACAGGCGGGGGCAAACTGGGTGGTTATCCACAAAAATAACTCACGAGGTCAAATCACTCTTTCTTTTCAAGAAAAAGACCACCTCGTGTAGCGCCCAAGTGTCCCCTCGGGGCGCGCCGGAGAAAAAGGGGTCTGCAAGGTTTTAAGCGGCTGCTTTGTTTGAGCGATTTGACGTTAGCAAATCGCGAGTTCAGCCGCGCCTTGCAGACCCCTTTTTCTTCGGGGTTTCGCGTCCTGGGGGACGAGGGGGGCTGGAAGGGGGCGGCGGTCCGCCCCCTCCCCGTTCGCCGGGCGGAACCGGCCCTAAATCAATATCCGCGTAGCGGATTCAACAGAAAATAACCTTCATGAAGCTACCGGGCTGTAGGGTGTGAAGCCTGTTCACGAAGTCACGAGCCACCCATACCCACCCGACCTCAGCCCCCGGCGGTACGCGCCTGCCAGGCCGGATCACTGGCAAAACGCTCCACCAGAAAATCCAGCATCGCCCGCAAGGTGGCCGGCATCTGCCGACGCGAAGCGTAAATACCGTAAATGCCCAACTCCTGCGGCTGATACTCCGGCAACAAAGCCACCAACTGACCGCTGGCGATCAGCGGCGCCGCGGAATACAAGGGCTGCAAGGCGATGCCCGCGCCGGCCGCGGTGGCGGACAACAACACCATGGATTCATTGGCGCTCAGATTGCCGCTGACCGGCACCGCCAACTGCTCGCCGTGACGCTGAAAGCGCCACAAGCTCTTGCCGAAATAGGAATAGGTCAGACAGTTGTGTAGCGACAAATCCTCCAGCCGCTTGGGCGCGCCGTGGGCGGCCAGGTAGGCCGGAGAGGCGCAGATCACCGACGCGCAGCTGGCCAGCGGCCGCGCGATCAGATTGGGGTCCAGCGCATTGGTGATGCGGATGGCCAGGTCGATTCTTTCTTCCACCAGATTGACCGCGCGGTTGCTGATCTGCAGATCGATGGCGGTTTGCGGGTAGCGGCGCAGAAACTCGGTCATCGCCGCCGCCAGCGCGTCCTGCGCCAGCGATTGCGCGCAGCTGATGCGCAGCAGGCCCTGAGGCTGGCCTGGGTCGGCGCTGTTGGCCGCCGGCATCTGCCCGGCGATTTCCAGCATCTGCCGGCAACGCGCCAGCGTTTCCTCGCCGGCCGGGGTCAGGCTCAGCCGCCGCGTGGTGCGATGCAGTAGCCGGGTGCCGGCCCATTCTTCCATTTCCGCCAGGTAACGGGTCACCATCGCCCGCGACATGTCCAGCGTGTCCGCCGCCGCGACCAGGCTGCCGCGCTCGGTGATGGTCACAAACACTTGCGCCGCGGTGATCCTATCCATGATTTGCTCGATTTATGCAACTAACCATTGCTTATTATCCGGTTTTTGATTCGAAAATAGCAATCTATGATTCACATCAGGCTTGCTACCAAGCCGACCGATCCCAAACACTCAAATGGAAACCATCATGATTCAACACCGCATCTCCGGCAGCTTTGTAGCAGGCGCCCTGTTGTTGTCCGCCACCTTCGCCCAAGCCGAGGCTTTGAAAGTCGACGTTTACAACCCCGGCGCCAAGAGCCTGTTCCCGGTGTCCTCGGAGCTGGTCACCGGCAAGAGCGAGGCCGTGCTGATCGACGCTCAGTTCCAGCGCAACGACGCCGAAGCCCTGGTGGCCAAGGTCAAGGCCAGCGGCAAGAAGCTGACCACGGTGTTCATCTCCCATCCGGACCCGGACTTCTACTTTGGCCTGGACGTGATCAAGGCCGCTTTCCCGGACGTCAAGGTGCTGGCCACCGCGGCCACCATTGAAGCGATCAAGGCCAGCAAGGACGGCAAGATGGCTTACTGGGGCCCGATCCTGAAGGATAACGCACCCAAGACCGTGATCGTGCCGGAACCCATCCAGGGCGACACCCTGAAAGTGGATGGCCAGAAGCTGCAGGTCATGGGTCTGAAAGGCCCGACCCCGGACCGCACCTATATCTGGGCGCCGTCGATCAAGACCGCGATGGGCGGCGTGCTGACCTACGGCAATATGCATGTCTGGACCGCGGACACCCAAACCCCGAAAGACCGCGCCGACTGGCAGAAGTCCTTGAAGAACCTGCAAGCGCTGAAGCCCAAGGTCGTGGTGCCTGGCCATTTCCTGAACAACGCGCCGCATACCCTGGCTTCGGTGAAGTTCACCAGCGACTACCTGAAGACGCTGGAAGCGGAACTGCCCAAGGCCAAGAATTCGGCCGAGCTGGTGACGGCGATGAAGCAGCGTTATCCGAAGCTGGACGGCGTGTCCGATCTGGAGCTGAGCGCCAAGGTGTTGAAGGGCGAGATGAAATGGCCGCAATAAGGCTCTGAGGGCAGCCAGCGAAAGTCCTGATGCCGCGCGGCGCCGCTTGCCGTACTCCATGTGCTGCCGGCGTCGGCGCGCCTTGCCTCAGGATTCGTTTGCCGCCCTTGATGCTTGCTACGTCTGATGATTTGAATGTATGGCCGCCCGCGTCGCGGGCGGCGCAAGAAAGGAAACCGCTATGTCCGCTGCGACTTTGCACTATATTTTTGATCCGCTGTGCGGCTGGTGCTACGGCGCCGCGCCCTTGCTGGAGATTGCGCGCGCCGTGCCGGGCTTGGCGGTGGAATTTCACGGCGGCGGCATGATGGTGGGCGCCAATCGCCGCCAGGTCAGCCCGGAGTGGCGGCAGTTCGTGCTGCCGCACGACCGCCGCATCGCCGAAGTGTCCGGCCAGCCGTTTGGCGCCGCTTATTTCGATGGCCTGCTCAAGGATCATGGCGCGGTGATGGATTCCGCGCCGCCCACCACCGCGATGCTGGCGGCGGAGGAACTGGCCGGCCAGGGCCTGGCGCTGTTGCACCGCATTCAGCGCGCCCATTTCGTCGAAGGCCGCCGCATTGCCGAAACCGAGGTGTTGACCGAGTTGGCCGCCGACATCGGTCTGGACGCGGCAGCGTTCGCCGCGGCTTTCCATCGTTTGGAAGGCGCGGCCACCAACGCTCACTTCCAGGACAGCCGCCGGCTGTTGGCGCAAGTGGGCGGCCAGGGCTTCCCCACGCTGGCGCTGGAGGAAAACGGCCAGCTGACGGTGTTGGACCTGGGCGCCTACCTGGGCCGGCCGGACGCCTGGCGCGCCCGTCTGAGCCAGGCGTTGCCGGCCGCGGCCGCCACGACGACGGAGGCGCTGGTCTGCGGGCCGGACAGCTGTGTGTTGCCGCAATGAAGGAAGGGCATGAGCAAACCGATTTTTGGATGGAACACCATGAACGTTAATCACACCCCCGGCCAGGGCCACCTGAGCAATGTGGACATCGTCCGCGCCACTTATGAAGGCGATTCCGAGGCCAATGGCCGCAATCTCTTGGCCGCGCTGGCGCCGGATGCGGAATGGACCGAAGCCGCCGGCTTCCCCTATGCCGGCACCTATGTCGGCGCGGAATCCATCGTCAAGAACGTGCACGAGCGGCTGGGCCGCGAGTGGGAAGGCTACCGCGCGGCGGTGGACAGCTTCTACGACGCCGGCGATCACGTGATCGCCCAGGGCTTCTATCACGGCGTTTACCGCGCCACCGGCAAGGGCTTCGTCGCTTCTTTCGCCCACATCTACACGCTGCGGGACGGCAAGATCGTCAAGTTCGTGCAGATCGTGGACAGCGCCAAGGTGCTGGAAGCGATGCGGGCCTGAGAACCTGTTTATGATCTGCTGCGCGTCGTGGAGCGTCACACGGTGAGTACCGGCTTCGAAATGCTCATGTACCGTGTGTACACTCCGCTTTCTCAGCCGTTTTCGCCTTGTCTCGCCTTAGCTCGCGAGATCATGAACCGGTTCTGAGAACCAGGTCCGCCAATGAAAAAACCGCCAGCCGGCAACGGGTGGCGGTTTTGTTTTGCGCCTGGAAAACTCAGGGGCTGATGGCGAAGAACACGAAGGACGCGAAGATCACCAGGTGGACGATGCCCTGCAGAATGGTGGTGCGGCCCACCGACAAGGACAGCGAGCTGGCCACCAGGGTCAGCACCAGGAAGATGGTTTCCTTGTTTTCCAGGCCCAGGATCAGCGGTTCTCCCATGACGACGAAGATCATCGCCACGGTGGGAATGGTCAGGCCGATGGAGGCCAAGGCGGAACCCAGCGCCAGGTTGAGGCTGGTCTGCACCCGGTCGGCGCGCGCGGCGTTGGCGGCGGCCAGGCCTTCCGGCAGCAGCACCAGCGCGGCGATGATGATGCCCACCACCGCGGCCGGCGCGCCGGCGGCTTCCACGAAGCCTTCGATCGACGGCGACAGCAGCTTGGCCAGGCTGACCACGCCCACCAGGCAGACCAGCAGCAGCGCCAGGCTGATCATGGTCACTTTGGCGGACGGCGGCGGCGCGTGTTCGTCCTCGCTATGGCTGCCTTCCACCAGGAAGTAGTCGCGGTGACGTATGGTCTGCACGAAGACGAAGGCGCCGTACAGCACCAGCGACACCACGCCGGTGAAGGCCAGCTGCGAGGAGGACAGCAGCGGGCCGGGCTCGCTAGTGCCGTAGTTGGGCAGCACCAGCGCCAGCACCGAGATGGCGGCCAGCACGGTCAGCGCCGCCTTGGCGCCGCTGAGCTGGAAGTTTTGTTCGCGATGGCGCAAGCCGCCCAGCAGCAGGCAGATGCCGAGGATGCCGTTGCAGGTGATCATGATGGCGGAAAAGATGGTGTCGCGCGCCAGCGCCAGCTTGCTTTCGCCGCCGGCCAGCATGAAGGAGACGATCAGCGCCACTTCAATCACCGTCACCGCCAGCGCCAGGATCAGCGTTCCATAAGGCTCGCCCACTTTGTGGGCCACCACTTCCGCGTGATGGACGGCGGCGAAGACGGTGCCGGCCAGCAGCACCGCCAGCAGGGCGATGAACCAGGCGGAGGAAGAAAATGAGGATGAGGCCAGGATTGCGCCCCAGGCGACAAGCGGGGCGGCGACGGTCCAGCGGGGAATGGTGGTCAGAGACATTGTTTTCCTTGTTATTGACGGGGTGGAGTCAAGCCGCGGCGTGGTTGCCAACAGACGGGTGTTATCACTATACGAATCGGCCCGCGATCCCGCGACCTCGAAACAAGACAAGGTGTGGGGGCGGCCGGGAGCCGGCGCGGGATGCGAGAGCAAGGAGGCGCGAGCGAGCGCGCGAAGGATATAGACAATGGCAATTGGAACCGGTTCGCCAATGCCTAAAAAAAATGGCCGGAAATCCGGCCATTGTGTCGAGAACGGTATGGATCACGCCGCGGCTGGCGCGCCGGCCTCGCGTTTCAGCCGGCGCAGCGCGCCCCACAGGGCCAGCGCGGCGGCGGTGCCCAGCAATAAGTTGACCAGCGGCATCGCCAGCCACACGCCGTCCAGCGCCAGCCACAGCGGCAGCAGCCATAAGGCCGGCAGCAGCAGCAGGGTCTTGCCCACGGTCAGCAGCAGCGCCGTCCGCGTCAGCGCCATCGCTTGCAGCGCGAGAATGCCCACGATCACCAGCCCGTCGAAGGGCATGGCCAGCAGGTGCAGGCGCAGCGCGTGGCTGCCGGCGGCGATCAGCGCCTGGTCTTCGCTGTTGTACATGCGCACGATCAGGGTGGGGAACAGCTGCACCACCGCCAGCGCGGTCACGCCCAGCAGCAGGGTCACGCGCAGGCCGTAGCGCAGCGCTTCGCGGGTGCGCTCCGGCCGGCCCGCGCCGGTGGAGTGGCTGAGCAGCGGCTGCAGGCCCACCGCCAGTCCATGCACCACCAGGGTGAACAGCGCTTCGCTGTAGCCGGCGGTGGCGTAGGCGGCCACGCTCAGGTCCGTGCCCCAGCGCAGCAGCTGGAAGTTGTGGGCGAACATCAGCAAGGCCAGGTTGAACTCCATCAACAGGCTGGACAGGCCCAGCGCCAGGATGGGGCCGCAGTAGCGCCAGTCCAGCCGCAGATGCGAGAGCCGCAGCCGCAGCCGCGCGTGACGGGTGAAGAAATAGCCGAGTCCGGCCAGTATCACCACCGATTCGGACAGCAGCGTGGCCTGGGCCGAGCCGGCCAGGCCCAGCTTGAACACGCCGACGAACAGGTAGTTGAACACCACGTTGAGCAGCGATCCCACCACCATCAGCAGCGTGGCCAGCCGCGGGCGGCCGTCGTTGCGCAGCAGATAGGTGGCCACCATCTGGCCCATGGTGAACAGCGCGCCGCCCAGCATCCATTGCAGGTAGTTGCGCGCCTCGGTCATCACCGCGGGCTGTTGGTCGGCTTGCAGCCATTGCAGCAGGGTGTCCAGATAAGTGAGGCCCAGCAGCGGGATGGCCAGGCTGATCAAGGCCAGCAAGGCCAGCGCGGAAACCAGGGTGCCGCGCGCGGCGGCGTAGTCGCCGCCGCCTTGCAGGATGGCGATGCGGGTGGCCGCGCCCATGCTCAGCATGGCGCCCAGGCCCACTTGCAGCATCACCAGCGGGTAGGCCAGCGAGATGGCCGCCAGGCCGTGGCTGCCGACGAAGTGGCCGACGAAGATGCCGTCGATGACCACGTAAAGGCCGGTGGCCAGCATGCCGGCCAGGGAGGGAATGGTGTATTGCCAGAACAGTTTGGACACCGGCAACGTGTCCAGATCGCGGTGGTTTGTCGTTGTGTGTGACATGGGTAGTGCCTAAGAAGAGTTTCAAAAGATCGAGGGACGCCAGGCCGGCGCGCCTTGCCTTGAGCGCGCCGAGTGTCGTCCGTTTAATTAATCAATCACGGTTGATTAATTAATCATTTGAGGTAGCATCTGGGGAAAAGTTCAGAGGCGGATATGGCCAGAAAAACCAAGGAAGAATCGCAAAAGACCCGGGACGCGATCCTGGACGGCGCGGAACGGGTGTTTCTGCGCCAGGGGGTGGCCAGCGCCACCATGGCGCAGATCGCCGATGAGGCCGGGGTGTCGCGCGGCGCGGTCTACGGCCATTACGACAACAAAATGGAAGTGTGCCGGGCCATGGTGGACCGCGTGTTCGAACTGGACGCGCTGCGTTTCCCGGCGGAGCAGGCGTCGGCGGGCGACACCCTGGTGGCGGTGGGCATGTATTACCTGCGCCAGTTTCACGAGCCGGGGCCGGCGCAGCGGGTGACGGAGTTTCTGTATCACAAGTGCGAGCGCAACCGGGAGAACCGCGGCATTCTGCGCCGCCGCGAGCTGATGGACCGCGCCACCCTGCATTATGTGCGCCGCCAGCTGCGGCGCGCGATTGCCCAGGGCGAGCTGCCGCCTGAGACCGATGTGCGCATCGCCACCGAATTCCTGGTGCGTTTGTTCGAGGGCATGTACGGCATGCTGGACGGCGGCAAGGCGCCGTTCGCCGATTGCGAGCGCATTCTGCGCGCGGCCTGGTTGAGCGTGGCGACGGTGGCGGCCTGGCGCGCGGGCTAGCGCCGTTGGGACAGTGTGCGCAGCCGCAGCTGGCGCGGGCTGAGGCCCAGCATTTGCCGGCATAGCCGGGTCAGCGCGCTCTGGTCGGAAAAGCCGCAGCTGGCGGCGATGTCGGCCAGCGGCTGGCCGCTGTGCTGGATGGCGTGGCTGGCGGCTTCCATGCGGGTGCGGCGTATGAATTCGCCGACGCTGGCCTGAAACACCCGCTTCATGCGCCGGTCCAGCTGGCCGATGCTGAGGCCGGACAATTCGCACAGTTCTTCCAGCCGCAGCGGGCGATGGTATTGGGTCTGGATGTGATCGACGCAGGCGGCGAAGCGCTCGTCCAGCAGCCGTTCCCGCGTCAGCTCGGTCAGGTCCTTGGAGATGCAGACCAAGCCCATCAGCCGCCCGTCCGGGTGGTGCAGCGATTGTTTGTTGGTCAGGCACCAGCCAGGCGCGCGGTCGTGGTAGACGGTGAGGTCCAGCCGGTTGCGCATGGGCTGGGACTCGGCGAACACTTGCCGGTCCTGATCGCGGTAGCGGTTGGCCATGGCGCTGGGAAACAGCTCATGCGCGGTCATGCCTTCCGCCTGCCATTTGTTGCGCAAGGCGCAGCGGCCGACGCAGCCCTCGCTCAACGCCAGGTAGCGGGATTGCAGGTCCTTGACCGAGAAGACCACATCGGGAAGCGGATCGAACAACGACGCCATGGAGCGCATGGCGTTGAGGTCGCTGACGATGTAGGGATGAAGAAGCTGCATGGACGCGGCGCTTGTCCTTGAGCGGCGCCGGCGGGCCGGCGGTGGGTTTGTCTATCTAATCAATCTTCCTGTCATTCAATTGGCATTTCTTGAAAATAAAATGCATTACTTTCATGCGTTTTGCAAGTCCGCCGCGACGGGAGCCGCGGCGGAAGGCATGGGCGCGTTGGGCCGGTTCAAGGACTGGCGCTTGCGGGTGAACGTTTAGAACCGCGAACAAAACCAAGCAGAGAACCTGATCCAAGGCGCGCCGCCGCTGGCAGTACCCGTGGCACGACAGGGAGGCGCAGCTCAGGATCAGGGGTTTTGTTAACGGGTCTTAATCGTAGCTGGCGCTGACGCTGACATTGGCGAACGCCTGTCGCGCCTGCAGCGTCAGGTAGTACCAGCGGCCGGTCTGCGGCGCGGCGATGCTGACGCTTTCCTCGTTGCCGGCGCCGGCCGAGGCGTTGTCATAGCTGGCCGGCGTCGGGTAGCGGTCCAGCGCCACGTAGAGATCGACGTCGCCGCTGCCGCCGCTGGTCCACAGCTTGAGGTTGCGCGCGCCGGCCGGCAGCAGGATGGCGGCGTAGGCCGCGCCGGAGGTGGAAGCGGAAAGGCCGCCGATGGCGCAGTTTTTGCCCAGGTAGTTGGGCGAGGTTTCCTTGCACGGCGGCAGGCCGGGCTCGGACGGCAGCGGCGGCTGGCCGGCGGTGGTGGCGCTTTGCGCCCAGCTGGCGAACTCGGCGTCGTAGCGCTTGCCTATCAGGCGCATCTGGTCCATGTAGCCGTTGTAATCGCCGCTGCGGAAGCGGGTGAGGAAACCGTCCACATCGGCGCGGTGGCGCTCCATCATGAAGCGGGTGGCCATATAGCCCCAACGATAGGCGCGGGTCACGTAGTCCGGCATGTCGTAGGTGTTGCCGAAGATCTGGCTCAGCGCGTAGTTGCCGCTGCGGGCGGCGTCTATCGCCGGCTGGTTGCCATTGCCCAGCGACAGGTATTCGGCCAGGCCTTCTATCCACCACACCGTGGGCTGGCGGGTGCTGGCGCCGAAGTCGCCGTACATGTCGAAGCGGCCGTCCAGGTAGTGGATGTATTCGTGCTCCAGGTTCCAGATCTTGAAGGTTGGGCGCAGCCAGGAGGCTTCGTGGGCGATGAAGCGCGCCTGGTTGCCGGCCGCGGCCGGATCGCCTTCCAGATACATGCCGCCGTTGTCGGTGCTGATGCCGTAGATCACCGACGCGTACTTGGCGTAGTTGTTGTAATCGTCGAACACCACCACTTCCAGCGAGGTGTTGTTGTCGTTGGCCACCGGCTGTTTGCGGGTTTGCAGCATCTGGTGGAAGTAGGACTCTTCTTTTTGCAGCAGCGCGCAGGAGTTTTGCAGTTGTTCCTGGCTCATTTCCTGGGCGCGGATGCGGATGCTGGCGCTGCAGGTGTAGCGGTTGACCAGGATGGCGTCGGCGAGCCGGGTTTCGAAGTTGCAAGTGCCGTAGTCGGCGCAGCTGGCGGCATCGTAATACTTCACCGCTTCGGCGGCGGCCAGCCACAGTTCATTGTCGTTGCCGGTCATGCTGCTGGCGGCCAGGATGGCTTGCGCCTGCGGCTTGATCGCCGGTTTCAGCGCCGGGTATTGCATGAAGCGCAGCCCTTCGCGAGTGGCGTCGCCCAGCTGGAAGGCGCTCTCGGTGCCGAGCAGGGCGGCCTTGTTGGCTTGCGCGAAGCGGGTCAGCGCCGCCGAATAGCTGCCGTCGTTCTGCAGCAGCGGCGCGGCGTTGGCGCGACCGTGGGCGTAGAAGAACACGGTCAGCGCGCCGGTGAAGCCCTGGCTGGCGGTGGTTTCGCGCAGCGCTTGGGCGGCGTTGGGCTGGGTGGCGTCATTGGTGTAGCGCTGCACGATGGCGCGCATGCTGGGCAGGTAGTAGGCCTCGTCCGCCATATTGGTGATCAGCTTCATCACTTCGCCGGCGGTGGTGGGCGCCTGGGCATTGGCGGCGAACAGCGCGCTGCCATCGGCCAGCCGCTTGATGCCGGGGCGCAGCACGGTTTGCAGATTGGCGTCCGGCGCCGGCAGGGTGCCGCCGCTGGCCAGGTAGTAGCCGGCGCGCAGATAGAGGGTGAGGTTGACCAGGGCCATGGAGCCGGCGTTGTAGGCGGCTGCTTCCTGGGCGAAGCGTCCGGCGACGGCGTTGAGGTTGGCCGGGCTGTAGAGGGTGGCGGCCAGCTTGCTGTCCAGCGAGAACAGGCCGTAGGTGCAGGTGTAGTCGGGCAGGCCCACCAGGTAGTTGGCCAGCGCCGCGCCGCTGTAACCGGCCATGACTTTCATGTCCTGGCATTGGGCGGTGGCGGCGTGGGCAATCAATTTGCTCTTGGGCTTGCCGATCACGGTCTTGGCGTCGGGCAGCCGGTAGCGGGATTGCGCGTCGCTTGGCGGACGTTGCTGCCATTGCCGCGGCGGCGGCGCCTGTTTCGGGCGCGCTTGCGCCTGGGCCTGGTGCGGCACTTTCTGCGCTTTGGGCGCGGCCAGCGCCGGCTGCGCGAGCAAGGCGGCGGCGAGGCTCAGGCATAGCGCGGCGAGAGGGAGCTTGGGCATTGTTGTCTCCAGTGGTCAGGGCGAGTCCCTGATGGCGGAGATCATGCCAATGGCAAGGCTGGATTTCTTGGCGAGGCTGCGCGTCGGCGCGCGCAGATTTGCCAAATCCACAGGCGCGGCGGCGGTGGCCAGGACAGGCGATGGCGCGCGGAGGATTGACGCCGGCGCCGAGGAGCTATATTATGCGCCTCTCTCTGGAGGGGTTCCCGAGCGGTCAAAGGGATCAGACTGTAAATCTGACGGCTCTGCCTTCGAAGGTTCGAATCCTTCTCCCTCCACCAGATTCAACAAAAAAGCCAGGCTATGCCTGGCTTTTTTGCGTTCCGCCGTGTCACAGGCCGAGATGGCGCGCATGGAAGCGCAGCTGTTCCTCGATCAGGCTGGCGACAAAGTAGTAGCTATGGTCGTACTCGGCGTGGCGGTACAGTTCCAGCGGATAGCCGCAGGCCTGGGCCGCTTGCTCCAGCGCTTCCGGCTGCAGCTGGGTGTCGAGGAAGCTGTCGGCCAGGCCCACGTCCACGCGCAGCGGCAGGCGCTGCGGCGCGGCGGCGAGCAGCAGGCTGGCATCCCATTCCTGCCAGGTGTCGCGGTCTTCGCCCAGATAGGCGGCGAAGGCCTTCTGGCCCCAGGGCGCGTTGAGCGGATGGCAGATCGGGCTGAACGCCGACACCGACGCATAGTCCTGCGGCCGTTTCAGCGCGCAGATCAGCGCGCCGTGGCCGCCCATGGAATGGCCGGCGATGGCGGGCTTGCCGGTCACCGGGAAGTGGGCGGCGATCAGCGCCGGCAACTCCTGGCTGACGTAGTCGTACATCCGGTAGTGACGATCCCAGGGCGCCTGGGTGGCGTTCAGGTAGAAGCCGGCGCCCTGGCCCAGGTCGAAGGCTTCGTCATCGGCCACGTCCGCGCCGCGCGGGCTGGTGTCCGGCGCGACGATGGCCAGGCCCAGCTCGGCGGCCACGCGCTGAGCGCCGGCCTTGTGCATGAAGTTCTCGTCGGTGCAGGTCAGGCCGGACAGCCAGTACAGCACCGGCACGCGCCGCTGCGGGCTGGCCTGCGGCGGCAGATAGACGGCGAAGCGCATGCGGCAGCCCAGCGTCGTCGAATCATGCAGATACTGCCGCTGCCAGCCGCCGAACGACTTGTTGGCGCTGATGTTTTCCAGGTTCACTCGGGTCTCCGGCTCAGTAATGGATCACGGAACGGATGCTCTTGCCCTCGTGCATCAGATCGAAGGCTTCGTTGACGCGCTCCAGCGGCATGGTGTGAGTGATGAAGTCGTCCAGGCGGAATTCGCCCTTCAGATAACGCTCCACGTAGTCCGGCAGCTCGCTGCGGCCGCGCACGCCGCCGAAGGCGGAGCCGCGCCATACCCGGCCGGTGACCAGCTGGAACGGACGGGTGGAGATTTCCTGCCCGGCGCCGGCCACGCCTATGATCACCGATTCGCCCCAGCCCTTGTGGCAGCATTCCAGCGCCGCGCGCATCACTTTGACATTGCCTATGCATTCGAAGGAGAAGTCGACGCCGCCGTCGGTCATCTCCACGATCACGTCCTGGATCGGCTTGTCGAAATCGTTGGGGTTGACGCAGTCGCTGGCGCCCAGCTTTTTCGCCAGCTCGAACTTGCTGTCGTTGATGTCGATGCCGATGATGCGGCCGGCGCCGGCCATGCGCGCGCCGATGATGGCGGACAGGCCGATGCCGCCCAGGCCGAAGATGGCCACGCTGTCGCCGGCCTTGACCTTGGCGGTGTTGATCACCGCGCCCATGCCGGTGGTGACGCCGCAGCCCAGCAGGCACACTTCTTCCAGCGGCGCGGCCGGGTTGACCTTGGCCAGCGAGATTTCCGGCAGCACCGTGTATTCGGCGAAGGTGGAGGTGCCCATATAGTGGTAGATGGGCTTGCCGTCCTTGGAGAAGCGGGTGCTGCCATCCGGCATCAGGCCCTTGCCCTGGGTGGCGCGGATTTTCTGGCACAGATTGGTCTTGCCGGACAGACAGAATTTGCACTCGCGGCATTCCGGGGTGTACAGCGGGATCACATGATCGCCCACCGCCACGCTGCTGACGCCGGGGCCGACGGATTCGACGATGCCACCGCCTTCATGGCCCAGGATGCAGGGGAACACGCCTTCCGGGTCTTCTCCGGACAGGGTGAAGGCATCGGTGTGGCACACACCGGTGGCCACCATTTTCACCCGCACCTCGCCGGCGCGCGGCGGCTGCACTTCCACTTCTTCTATGCTCAGCGGCTGGCCCGCGGCCCAGGCCACGGCGGCCTTGCACTTGATGATGTCCTGGCTCATGAGCTCTCCTTGGTGTTGGATCGCCGTAGCGGGCCGAAGGCCGCGACGGCAAAACTTTGATTGTATTTCCCTCGTTTGAATAGATAATCGTCGCAATTGGTAAATGATTTTTTCCGAGGTGAAATAATGTTGGGTTGGGAAGGCATTTGCGAATTCGTCAGCGTGGCGGAGCAGGGCAGTTTCACCAAGGCGGCGCAGGCGCTGGGCATTTCCGTCGCCCAGGTCAGCCGCCAGGTCACGCAGCTGGAGCAGCGCTTGGGCGCCAAGCTGCTGTATCGCACCACGCGCCATCAGGCGCTGACCGAGATCGGAGCGTTGTATCTGCGCCACTGCCGCCAGCTGCTGGATTCGCTGGCCGAGGCGGAGCAGGCGATCTCGCGCCACCAGGCGCAGCCTCAGGGCAAGCTCAAGCTGACCGCGCCACTGGCTTACGGCCAGAGCCATATCGCGCCTTTGCTGGTGCGCTTCCTGCAGCGTCATCCGCAGCTGGAAGCGACGCTGAACCTGTCCAATCAGGTGCTGGACCTGGTGCAGGACGGCTACGACCTTGCGATTCGCATCGGCCATCTGGAGGATTCCTCGCTGATGGCGCGGCGGCTGGCCTCGCGCCGTCATCATGTGTGCGCGGCGCCGGCCTATCTGGCGCTGCATGGCCGGCCGTTGGAACCGGCGGATCTGGAGCACCACAGCTGTCTGTCGCTGGGGAGCGAGCACTGGCATCTGCTGGATGGCGGCCGGCGGCGGCAGGTGCGGGTCAAGGGCAGCCTGCGCTGCAATAGCGGCCACGCGCTGGCGCACGCGGCGCGGCAGGGGCTGGGCCTGGCGCAGTTGCCGGATTACTACGTCGCCGCCGGCCTGGCCAGCGGCGAACTGGTCGAAGTGCTGGCCGATTACCGCGAGCCGGACGAAGGCATTTGGGCGCTGACGCCGCAGAACCGTCAACTGTCGCCCAAGGTGCGTCTGCTGATGGACTTCCTGGCGGACTCCCTGACCGACGATCCGCTGGCTTTACCGGAATAGCAGGCCGCTTTCGCGGTTGCCAAGCCCGGGCGCAGTGGCAATAATCGCGCATTCGATTTTAGGCGGGAGCGTGGGCATGTTGGCGATAGGCGAATGCAGAGTGGAGCGGCTGGTGGTGCACCGGGTGGGCAATGCCTCGCGCGGCGAGGGCGCGCGTCTGTCCGAGCGGGCCAGCGCGGTGGACGAGGAAGTGTCTTCCTTGCTGCTGGGCGGCTATTTGAAGAACATCGTGTCGGACAAGCGCCAGCACCAGTTTTTCCATGAGTCCGATCTCAATCTCAATGAGATTTACCATTTCACCCGCCAGTTCTTCCGCGGCGAGCTGGATTTCCTCGAGGTGTCGCAGCGCATCGCCAAGCATTTGTATGCGCGTTCGCAGCATCCCAACATCAATGCCGGCGATTTGCTGGTGATCTTGTTTTCCGGTCTCAATGACGGCGACCGCGAACTGCGCGC
Organism: Chromobacterium aquaticum; assembly: GCF_021129195.1. Taxonomy (GTDB): domain Bacteria; phylum Pseudomonadota; class Gammaproteobacteria; order Burkholderiales; family Chromobacteriaceae; genus Chromobacterium; species Chromobacterium aquaticum. Next base: position 33,890 of record NZ_JAJOHW010000007.1, read on the forward strand.
GCTGGGGGTGTTCAAGTCCGAGATCCGCGATGATTTCCTCACCGTGGTGGAGTCCGGCGATGTGTTCGACATCAGCCACGCCTCGGGCATCAATCCGCGGCTGATCGACAAGGGCGCGCTGATCCTGGAGCACGGTCCCACGGTGTACGCGGTGGATCGACTCAGCCGCGAGGCCAAGTTCTGGCTGGAGGATTTCCTGAAGGCGATGCGGGTGCCGGACAAGGCCTCCAGCAGCAAGATGATGGCCAGCGTGGTGGAACAGCTGTCCGAGGAAATCGACGATCCCATGCAGCAGGCGCGCTTCAAGGACGAGTTTCTCAATCTGGTGAGCGGCGAGGAGGATGTATCGGCCAGGCAATTGGCCAGCGCCGCCGAGAAGTTCGTGCCGCGTGAACAGGTGGAGCAGGCGATGGGTTCCGCCGCCGAATCCTATGGCTTCGCGCTGGACGAAGAGGCGCGCTTGCCGGCCAAGGGGGTGGCGCGGCAACTGGAAAAAACCTTGTCCAAGTATGGTGTCGGCCACGGCATCAGCGTGTTGCTGCCTAGCGGCATTACTTTGAAGAATATCCAGTCGCAGAACGATGGCGAAGGCGAGCTGATGCTGACTTTGCGTCTGAACAAGCGAGATTGAGCGTCGCTGCTCACCCTGAGTCTTCTCGCCAGACAGGGGGCGTCGCCACCTGTCTGATGTCCACTTCCGTCCCTCCATTGTTCCGCATTTGAGAGTTGGCCGACCGCGCAGCGATGCCGCGGCGGGCCTGCTGTCAGACCCAGACCATCTAGCGGATAAATTTGTTGCTTCCCCTTTGTCTTGCTCAATGCTCCATCTGCGCTGGTGCGTCCTTTTTCCTGAGCGTTGCATATGGTGTTCGCTTATTTAATTCATTAATATTTACCAAAACATTAATATCTAAAATAAATTAAATGAGCATCAAAAGATGTATGCGATGTAATTTAAGACAAATCCTATTTGTGGTTTTGGGGACGCTTTTTACTATGGTCTGGTAAAGCCTAATTAAAGCAGCGCAATTAAGCTTGATTAAATACAGGGACGCGCTGGGCGAAAGTGGCGATGATGGGTCGCTGCGTTTACCAGTGGTTTTTATGGAAAGGTGGCTTTTTCCAAATAAATGACTGATGAAGCAATAAAAAATAAAAATCCCTTTGTCATGTGGTGCTGTGATGTGAATCAAGGCCTTGCCGGCGGCATGGTGCTGGCGGGAGGTCTGGCAGGGATTGTTGAACGATTCTTTAGATTCATTGACGCGATTCCAGCTTACGCGGCACTGTGATGCCACATTGTCATTTAAAAGCCAAACAAGGAACCCTGGCAATTAAGCTTATCTAATGCATGCTTTTGGGATGTTGAAAAACGACAGCGCGCAAATGCCATATTTGCGGATATCAGGCTGCCGGTATTCCAAAAGGTAGGGAATCGATGGAAAATCTTAACATTATGCTGGTGTCCGGGCCGCAGCGGGAAAGCGAACCGCTCCAGCGCCTGCTGTTGCAGGCCGGTATTCGCAATATCCGCTGTTGCGGCCATATTCGCGAGGCGGAACAGGAGCTGTTGCGCGAGCCGGTGGACTTGCTGATTTGCGATATCCAGATGCCCGATGGCGGCGGCGCCGAGCTGGTTGCGAAGGTGCATGCCGGCCTGCGCCGCGGCGAACTGGCGGATGCGCCGATGTTGCTGTGGCACAGCCGGGCCAGCAAGACTTTGCAGGAGTCCCATGTGAGGTTGGCGCGCGAGGCGGGTTTCAACTACGTCTGGGCGGCCAGCCTGCCCATGGATGCCGATGCCTGTTTGCGTTTGTTGCGCCAGGTGGTGCAGGCGCGCGCGGCCATGGCCGAGGCGGCCGGCGCCCATGGCGTGCCGGGGCGGCTGGGCACCCGTCCGTTCAGCGAGCAGGAGGTGATAGAGGCGCTGTGTTCCAAGGGCACGATCTCGATTGACCTGCAGCCCTTGGTGCGGCTGCGCGATGGCGCGGTGATAGGCGCCGAGGCGCTGGCGCGCTGTTCGCATCCGACCCGCGGCAATATCCGCCCCGCGGTGTTTTTGCCGGTGGTGAACAAGCTGGGTCTGGATTTGTTGTTGTTTTTCCATGTGTTGGGCGGGGTGATCGCCACGCAGCAGGCCTTGGCCGGGCAGGGTGTGCAATTGCCCATCGCCATCAACGCCTCGGCCGGCACGTTGGCATCGCCCAATATCGTCAGCGAGATCATGTCGCGCTGGGACCGCGCCAAGCTGTCGCGTTCCTTGCTGGTGATAGAGCTGACGGAAAACATTGAGCCTGAAATCGGCCTGGACCTGATGGTGGCGCTGAACCAGCTGCGCGCCAATGGTTTCGGCATCGCCTGCGACGACTACGGCATCGGCATTTCCTCGTTGAAGATGCTGTCCGACATGCCTTTCTCTTCCTTGAAGCTGGACCAGTTGTTCGTCGCCTCCATGCTGGAAAGCTCGCGGCACTATGAAATCGTCCGTTCCTCCATCCAACTGGGCAAGGAGTTGAAGCTGCAGGTGGTGGCGGAAGGGGTGGAGAGCTCAAGGCATATCAAGGCTTTGCGGGAGATGGGCTGCGAAGTGGGCCAGGGCTTCGGCCTGCATCGCCCGATGGCGCCGCAGCGCTACATCGAATTGTTGCAGCAGGAGCGGATGGCGTGGCATTGACGCGATGCCGGCGCGGCGCGCGCGGCGACAGCGGCTAGGGATGGTTGCGTCACGACACAGGCTTGCGGGGGAGGGGATATCCGGGAATGGTTTCCGCAAGTCGCGACGCTAACCATATTGAGCCAATTTTAATGAGAATGGCATGAAAAAAAGAATATCGCTGATGATCCTGGATGATCACGACGTGGTCAGGGTAGGGCTGGAGGCCAGCCTCAAGCGCTACCCGGAGTTCGAGATCATCGGCAGCTTCGCCCATAGCACCCAGCTGTTGTCGGTTTTCCGCGAACGCCTGCCGGACGTGCTGCTGATGGATTTCTCCCTGGGCAGCGACGAAGTGGACGGCCTGAACCTGATCCAGTCCATCAGCGTGCGTTATCCAGAGTGCAAGATCCTGGTGCTGTCGTCGGTGGACCTGGTCGGCACCATCAACTTGATGTTGCGCGCGGGCGCCAGAGGGTTTTTCAGCAAGGCGCAGCCGGTGGACGCGCTGGCTGGTGCGATCCGCAGCGTGCATGCTGGCCGGGTGTATCTGACCGCCAAAATGATGAGCGAGATGGACCTGCTGCTGTCGGGCGACTGTAAACGAGGGGACGGCAACACGCTGGACCCTTATTCGCGCTTGTCGCCGCGTGAGCGCGAAGTGGTGCGTTGCTGTCTGGACGGCATGAGCACCAGCCAGATCGCGGACAAATTCTCACGCAGCATCAAGACGGTCAGCACCCAGAAGAAGGCGGCGTTCCAGAAGCTGGGCATCAGCACTGACCGCGAGCTGTTTTTACTGCATTCCAAATTGGAGTAATGGTGCGACTTCTACACCTGAGCGTCTGGGTGTTGCTGCTGGGCTTGCTGTCCGGCTGCGGCGATCCGGTCGGCAAGACCTGGCTGACCCGTGAAGAGGCCGCATGGGCGCGGCAGCACCCGGTGGTGGATGTGTATGTGCTCAGGTCCAAGCCATTGCCGGAGCGCAAGAACAGCGGCGTGCCCTTCAAGGGCATGGAGGCGTATTTCCTGCAATATGTCGAGGCGCAGACCGGGCTGCGCTTCAATATCGTGCAGGCGCATTCGGTCCAGGAACTGATGGCGGCCACCCTGGGCGGGCGGGCGATGATGCTGGCCAGCATCAATCAGGACGCGATCGGCGATTTGAACCTGAACAAGCATTACTATTTCACTCAGCCGTACTCCTCGCAGCCCTTGATGGCGATCACCCGCCGCGATCATCCGGTGGTCTACGACTTCAACAATCTGCACGGCCAGAAGGTCGCCTTCATCTTCAACGACAATTCCCGTTCCTGGCTGCTGGGAGACAATGCCAGCCTGAAACTGGTGCCGGTGGAAACGCCGACGCAGGCGCTATTGGCCATTCAGGAGCGGCGCGCCGATGTCGGCCTGGTGCCGGAAAGCTATGCGCGCTTCCTGCTGCGCCATCGTTTTCCCGAACTGACCAGTTCCGGCGCGCTGCCGGGCTATTACGCGATCTACCGCATGGGGGTCAGCAAGAGCCAGCCGCTGCTCTATGCCATTTTGCGGCGCAGCCTGGAGCGGATGTCGGCCGACGATGTCGACGCGGCCCGCTCCGCCTGGGAGGAGCAGGTGGCGGCGCGGCCGTCGGTCTACAATGTGTTCCGCAGCTATGCCGGCGAGGGCATCGTGCTGGTGCTGCTGTTCTTCGCGCTGCTGCTGGCGATACGCACCACCACCAAGCTGCTGCGCAAGGCGCGGATGGGCGAGGCGGCCAAGAGCGAGTTTCTGGCGGTGGTCAGCCATGAAATCCGCACGCCGATGAACGCCATCATCGCCGCCGGCGAGTTACTGCAAACCATGCCGCTGGGCGAGCAGCAGCGCGAATTGGTGCTGCAGTCCAATCTGGCGGCCAACAGCATGTTGCAATTGCTCAACAATATTCTCAACGCCTCGCGGCTGGATGCCGGCCAGGAGCGGCTGGAACCGTTCTTCGTCGATGTCGGCGGCATTCTGGAAGGGCTGGTCAGACTGTATGCGCTGGCGGCCAAGATGAAGGGGCTGGAGCTGCATTACGTTTGCAATCTGCCGCCGCGGGCGCTATGCCTGGACCCTTCGCACCTGCAGCGGGTGTTGCACAATCTGATTTCCAATGCGATCAAGTTCACCGACCAGGGCGCGGTGACGCTGAAGGCGGATTTCCGCGAAGGCAAGCCGGGCGCCGAGCGTGGCTGGCTGGTGTGCCAAGTGATGGACACCGGCATCGGCGTGCCGCTGGCGGCGCAGAAAACCATTTTCGACGCTTTCGTGCAGGCGGATGCCGACATCAACCGCAAATTCGGCGGTTCCGGCCTGGGGTTGGCCATCTGCAAGCGCTTGGTGGAGCTGATGAGAGGACGCATCGCGCTGGACAGCGATGGTGTGTCCGGCGCCACCTTCACCATCACGCTGCCGGTGCAATTGGGGCAGGAACTGGCGCGGCGGGAGCCAGAGCCGCCGCTGGCGGAGCCGCCGCAAAAAGTGGGGCAGGGACAACTGGTGTTGGTGGTGGAGGATCACCCGGCCAATCAATTGATGATCTGCGAGCAGTTGCGGCAATTGGGCTGCGCCACCACGGTGGCCAGCACTGGACTGAGCAGCCTGTCCATCTTGAAGGGCAAGCCGGATATCCAGCTGATTCTGATGGATTGCAGCCTGCCGGATATCAACGGCTACGAGGCGGCGCGGCGGATACGCGCGCAGGAACGGGCGGAGGGCCGCGCGCTGGTGCCCATCGTGGCGATCTCGGCGGCCAATGACGATGCGCACAGGGAAAAGTGCATGAGCAGCGGCATGAACGGGGTGTTGGTCAAGCCATTGCGGATCAAGGACTTGCAGCAGATATTGTTTCTGTGGCTGCCGGACGCGCTACCGGCGGTGGCGGCGCAGCGTTCGGAGCAGTCGGAAGATTTATGGACGCTGTTCGTCGAGCACAACGAGCGGGATTACCACAAGGCGGTGCTGGCGATTCAGAACACGCAATGGTCGTCCGCCAGCCAGCATCTGCATCGCATTTACGGCGCGGCCTTGACCATGCGCCAGCCGGAACTGGCCGAGCTGGCGCGAGGACTGGAGGACATGCTGCTGCAGGGCATCACCGAGGGGCTGGCCGAACGGATGGAACGGCTGCGCGCGCTGCTGGACCGGCTGGCCGGCGGCTGAATTCAGGCCTGCAACGCCAGCGTGCCGCTGCGGCCGGGGATCTCGCCCATCACCACGCGGCCATTGGGCAGGGAGGCGGCGTCCAGGCTGCTGAACAGTTCTATGCAGCTGCACAGCTGATAGCCCTGGGCCTTCCAGCCCACCAATAGGTGTTCGAAGGTGTAGCCCAGGCGCAGGCCTTCCAGTTCGGCGTGCAGCGTGTAGACATGGCCGGTGGCGGGCTCGTCCTCGGTCAGTTCCAGAATGTGCTTGTGCACATTGTCGGCGGTGAGGCCGTCCAGGCCGATCAACTCGTCCAGCGTCGGCAGCGTGGTGGGCAGCTGCGGCACGCCCAAGGGCTGGCCGGCGGCGTCCACCGGCTGGAACGGGTGGCTGCCGCGGCCATCGGACGCGTAAAGCATGCCCAGTTCACGCTCATAGGCCAGCGCCGCGTCGTTGATCTGCCAGCCAGCGGCGCCGTGGGTGCGCGCCGGTTCGCCGAAGATCCGTTCGAAGCGTTCGGCCGCCTTGCGCATTTCGGCGCGGGTCCAGGCGGCGTCCTTGCCGGCGACGTAGTCCTGCCACTTGATGTGGTCCCAGGTGTGGATGCCGACCTCGAAGCCCTGCGCGCGCACTTCGCGCATCAGCTCGGCTTCGCGCTTGCCGATGTCCGGGCCGGGCAGCACGGTGCCGTACAGCAGGGTGCGGATGCCGTAGTGCTCCACCACCGAGGTGCGCGACACCTTGGACAGGAAGCCGGGGCGGAACACCCGCTTGATCGCGCGGCCGGTGTGGTCCGGACCCAGGCTGAACAAAAACGTGGCCTTGGCGTGATGCTGCTGCAGCATGTGCATCAGCCGCGGCACGCCGTCGCGGGTGCCGCGCCAGGTGTCGACGTCGATTTTAAGGGCGAGTTTTTTCATGGGGTATCTCTGAAACCGGCGCCGGACTTTCTATCTCGCCTGGCGCCGGGAGCCGCTTACTCGGACAGGTCGCGGCTGGCGGCCACTTGGTCGCGGTAGTAGTCGTAGATGCCGCGCAGCGCGTCGGCCATGGTCACGCTCGGCTTCCAGTCCAGGTCCGCCATGGTGTTGGCGATCTTGGGCACGCGGTTCTGCACGTCCTGATAACCCTTGCCGTAGTAAGCGCCGGAGGTGGTTTCCTCGATCTTCACCTTGTCGGCGTTCAGCTGGTATTCCGGGTAGACGCGGGCTAGGTCCAGCATCATCGCGGACAGTTCGCGGATGGAGTAGTTATTGGTCGGATTGCCGATGTTGTAGATCTGGCCGGAAGCCTTGCCGTCCTTGTTCTCGATGATCTTCATCAGCGCGCTGATGCCGTCGTCGACATAGGTGAACGCGCGTTTCTGATGGCCGCCGTCCACCAGCTTGATGGTTTCGCCGCGCACGATGTGGCCCAGGAACTGGGTGATCACGCGGCTGGAGCCTTCCTTCGGCGTGTTGATATTGTCCAGGCCGCCGCCGATCCAGTTGAACGGGCGGAACAGGGTGTAGTTCAGGCCTTCCTGCATGCCGTAGGCGTGGATCACGCGGTCCATCAGCTGCTTGGAGCAGGAGTAGATCCAGCGCGGCTTGTTGATCGGGCCGCAGATCAGCTCGGAGTTCTCCGGGTCGAACTCTTCGTCATGGCACATGCCGTAGACTTCCGAAGTGGACGGGAACACCAGGTGTTTCTTGTACTGCACGCACTGGCGCACGATGGGCAGGTTGGCTTCGAAGTCCAGCTCGAACACGCGCAGCGGATTGTTGACATAGGTGGATGGGGTGGCGATGGCCACCAGCGGCAGCACCACGTCGCACTTCTTCACGTGGTATTCGATCCACTCCTTGTTGATGGTGATGTCGCCTTCGAAGAAGTGGAAGCGCGGATGGTCTTTCCACTCGGCCACGCGGTCATCGTGCATGTCCATGCCGTAGATGTGCCAGTCGGTGGTTTCGATGATGCGCTTGGTCAGGTGGTGGCCGATGAAGCCGTTCACGCCCAGGATCAGTACTTTTTTCATTGAGATTTCCTTCATCGTCCCCTTGGGGGACCTTGATTTGCATAAGTGTTTCGCGCGGCGAAGGGCGCCGCGGCCCTGTCACCGTCGTGTCAATTCAGCGCCAGCGGTTCCGCCAGTTGTTCCAGCGGCGCGCCGTCCAGCGTGGCGGATAATACTTTCAGGCAACCGCCGTCCACCGCTTCCAGCCACAAGGCGCCGTCATCGGCGCGCAGCCGCGCGCCTTGCAGCGCCTGGCCGTGGCTGCCGGCGCGCAGCGTTTTCCAGATCACCAGCCGGCCGCTTTCGGTGTCGGCGAAGGCGCCCGGGAACGGGTGGCTCAGCGCGCGCACGAAGTTGTGCAGCTGGGCGGCGCCGGCCAGCGGGTCGATGCGGCCGTCCTCCGGCTTGCGGCCGCCGAAATAGCCGCCCAGGCTCAAGTCCTGCTGGCGGAATTCAGTCTGGCCGGCGAGCAGCGCCGGCAGGCTGCGCGCCAACACCATTTCCGCGGCCACGGTGACCTTGGCGAACACCTCGTCGGCATTATCGTCTGGCAGGATGGGCACCGCCATCTGATCGACGATGGGGCCGTTGTCCGGTTTGACGTTCATCACGTGCAAGGTGGCGCCGGTTTCGGTTTCGCCGTGGATGATGGCCCAGTTGATCGGCACCCGGCCACGGTATCTGGGCAGCAGCGAGCCGTGCATATTGAAGGCGCCGCGCGCCGCGCACTCCAGCAGCGGGGCCTTCAGCATGTGGCGGTAGTAGAAGGAGAACAGGAAGTCCGGTCGCGCCGCCTGCACCCGGGCCAGCACTTCCGGCGTGTTCGGGTCGTCCGGGGTGATCACCGGGATGCCATGGTCGCGGGCGACCTGCTCCACGCTGGCGAACCAGATGTTTTCCTTGGGATTGTCGCGGTGGGTGACCACCAGCGCCACCTCCACGCCGCCGCCGAGCAGCGCCTTCAGGCAGCGCACGCCGACATTGTGATAAGCGAACACCACGGCTTTCATGGCTTGTCCTTTTGCTCCAGCACCGCGCCGATCACATAGCGCGGCCTATCCCGCACTTCCTGGTAGATGCGGCCGATATATTCGCCGAGCAGGCCGATGCCGAACAGCGCGATGCCGATCAGCAGGAAGGCGATGGCGAACAGGGTGAACAGTCCGCCCACTTCCGGGCCGACGATGAGCCGGCGCAGCACCAGGTAGACCACCAGCACGCCGGAGCCGGCGGAAACCAGCATGCCCAGCAGCGAGAACAACTGCAGCGGCACGATGGAGAAGCCGGTCATCAGATCGAAATTCAGACGGATCAGGCTGTACAGCGAATACTTGGATTCGCCGGCGAAGCGTTCTTCATGGCCGACGGTGACTTCGGTCGGATTCTGCGCGAACTGGTAGGCCAGCGCCGGGATGAAGGTGTGCAGCTCGTTGCACTGATTGATGGTGTCGATGATGCGGCGGCTGTAGGCGCGCATCATGCAGCCCTGGTCGGTCATCTTGATGCGGGTCAGCTTCTCGCGCAGGTGGTTCATCGCGCGGCTGGCTAGGTGGCGCCACAGGCTGTCGTTGCGTTGGCGGCGGATGGAGCCGACGTAGTCGTGGCCCTTGTCCATTTCCGCCAGCAGCAGCTTGATGTCTTCCGGCGGGTTTTGCAGGTCGGCGTCCAGTGTCACCACCCGTTCGCCGCGGCTGTATTCGAAACCGGCGAGGATGGCGCGATGCTGGCCGAAGTTGCCGTTGAACAGCACCACCCGGGTCACGTCCGGGCGCTGGTCGAACTGCGCGGCGAGCATGGCCGGGCTCTTGTCGCGGCTGCCGTCGTTGACGAAGACGATTTCATAACACACGCCCAGCGCGTCCAGCGCCGGGTAGAGGCGGTCGAACAGCGCCGGCAGCACGTCCTGCTCGTTGTATACCGGGATGACGACGGAAAGATCGATTACGCTTTTCATAATGTTTTATACGCTCAGCACGGGCTTCAGCACGCCGCTCACGGCGGCGCACACGCGTTCCACGTCCTCGTCGGCCATGGCCGGGAACAGCGGCAGGGTGACGGTGCGGCGGCCGATGTCTTCCGCCACCGGGAAATCACCCGGTTGGAAGCCCATCTCGCGGAACAGGGTGAACAAATGCATGGCGGGGTAGTGCACGCCCACGCCTATGCCCAGGTCTTTCATCCGGGCGATGAATTCGCCGCGGTCAATGCTCATCCGATCCAGCGGCAGCAGCGGCTGGAACATATGCCAGTTGCTCTGGGACATGTCTTCCAACGGCAGCTCGCAGCCCAGCGCGCGGTCGAAATGGCGGAAATACCGCGCGGCCAGTGCGCGGCGGCGGGCGTTGAAGCCCTCCAGCCGCGGCAGCTGGCCCAGGCCGATGGCGGCGGCGATGTCGGTCATATTGGACTTGCCGCCCAGCACGTCCACATCCATGCCGCCGTCGGCGTGGCGGGTGACGCCCTGCAGCCGCAGCTTCTCGAACAGGCGCGCCTCGTCCTCGTCGTTCAGCACCAGGCAGCCGCCTTCGCCGCTGGTCATGTTCTTGTTGGCGTGGAAACTGAACGACACCAGGTCGCCGTCGCTGCCGATGCGGCGGCCGCGCCAGTTGGCGCCCATGGACTGGGCGGCGTCCTCGATCACGCGCAGCCGATGGCGCTTGGCGATGTCGTACAGGCGGTCGCGGTCCACCGGCAAGCCGGCCAGGTCCACCGGGATGATGGCGCGGGTGCGCGGGGTGATCGCCGCTTCCACCAGGTTCAGGTCGATATTGCGGCTGGCGCGGTCGGCGTCGACGAACACCGGTTTGGCGCCGACTTTCAGAATCACGTTGGCGGTGGCCACCCAGCTCAGCGGGCAGGTGATCACCTCGTCGCCGGGGCCGACGCCGGCCACTTGCAGCGCCATTTCCAGCGCTGCGGTGGCGGAGGCCACCACCCGCACCGGACGGCCGCCGACATGGGCGGACAGCTCGGCTTCCAACTGACGGGACTTGGGACCAGTGGTGATCCAGCCGGAGCGCAGCACCTCGCCGACGGCGGCGATGGTGGCTTCGTCGATGTCCGGGCGGGTAAACGGTAGAAAATCCATATTCAAACCCTGAAAATTAGCCACGGAAGCACACGGAAATGCACGGACAAAAACAGTCATTCAAATTCGTTTTGCATCATTGAATCTTGTCTGCTGCTGAGTGGGCGTTTTATTTTCCGTGTCATTCCGTGTGTTTCCGTGGCAAAAATAAGCCTTAACTACGTGCCACCAGCACCACGCCGATGATGATGACGCCGATGCCGATCAGCTTCTGCGCGCTCAGCGCTTCGCCGAACAGCCAGTAGGCCAGCAGCGCGTTGACCACATAGCCGATGGACAGCATGGGATAGGCGACGCTGACTTCCACCCGCGACAGCGCCATGATCCACACCACCACGCTGACCACGTAGCAGGACAGGCCGCCGATGATGGGCAGATTGGTGGCCAGCGACCAGCCTATCGGCAGCGCGTTGGCGGCGGAAAAGTCGAAATGGCCGATCTGGCGCACGCCGGCTTTCAGGCACAGCTGGGCGGCGGCATTGAGCAAGACGCCGAGCAGGATCAGGCTGAATTCGATCAACTTCATAAAGAGTCCATTGGTTTTAGCAGTTTCAGGGCTTGGCCACCACCATGCGGCGCGGGTCCTGGTACACCACCCGCATCGGCAGGCGCAGCGCTTGCAGCTCCTGGAAGGTGGCGGGGTCGGTCATCGCCAGCGCGCGCGGCGCGGCGTTCCAGGCGGCGACGAATTGTTCCAGCCGCGGCATCCAGCGCTGCGGTTCCTGGCCTTCGCCGAATTCGAACTCGTCGACGAACTGCACCAGGGTGACCGGCCGGCCCAGGTAGAAGGGGAAGGTCTGGTCGTAGTAACGCACCGAGAACACCGGCGTGTCCGCGCGCAGATAAGGCTGAATCTGGGCCACGATCTCCTTGCTGCCCTTCAGCTTGCCGTAGCTGTCATGGCCGGCGGCGGCGATGCTGACGGCGAGCAGGCTGCCGAAGGCCAGCCAGCTCAGCGCGGCCAGCTTGCGCTCGCGGCCCAGCAGGCGCCAGGCGGCGACGGCGCAGCCCAGGAACAGCAGCGCCGCGACGGCGACGAAATGGGCGAAGCCGTGCAGCACCGGCAGCGGCGTGTCCTCGGAGGCGAAGCGGTCGACGAAGGGATACACGGCCAGCGCCACCAGCCACAGCAGCAGCGCCGGCAGCAGGTGCTTTTTCAGCGCGGCGGCCGGCATGCGCTGCAGCGTGGGCGCCAGCAGCAGCGCCAGCGCCGGGAACATCGGCAGGATGTAGGACGGCAGCTTGGAACTGGACTTGCTGAAGAAGGCGAAGATGAAGACCGACCAGATCAGCAACAGGCGGCCGACGCGCAGTCGCGCGCCCGGCTCGCGCCAGCCGTCGCGGCACAGCGCCGGCAGCAAGCTGGTCCAGGGCAGCAGGCCCAGCAGCAGATAGGGCACGAAATACCACGGCGCGCCGGTGCGTTTGTGCTCGGTGGTGAGGAAACGTTCCAGGTGCTCGCGGATGAAGAAGAAATGGGCGAAATCGGGGTTGCGCTGCGACACCAGGATGAACCACGGCGCGGTCAGCAGCAGGAACAAGGCCAGCCCGCTGAGCCAGTGCATGCGCTTCCAGAATGCCCATTGCCAGTTCAGCAGGCTGTACAGCACCAGGGTGGCGCCGGGAATCAGCAGGCCGATCAAGCCCTTGCTCAGCGTGGCGGCGGCCATCGCCGCCCAGGTGACCCACATCCAGTTGCGGCTTGCGCGCGCGTCGGCGCCGTCATGCTGCGCCAGCAGGAAGCCGCACAGCGCCACGGTCAGGAAGAAGCTGACCCCCATGTCCAGCGCCAGGAAGTGGCTGTTGGCGATGATCCAGGCGCAGCTGCCGGCGGCCAGCGCCGCGTAGCGACCGGCATCGACGCCCCACAGCCGGCGCGCGGTGAAGCCGCACATCGCCACCGTCAAGAAGCCGGTCAGGCCCGGCCAGAAGCGGGCGGCGAACTCGTTGACGCCGAAGGCGGCGAAGCTCAGCGCGCCCATCCAGTATTGCAGCGCCGGTTTTTCGAAATACAGCAGACCGTTCAGGCGCGGGGTGATCCAGTCGCCGCTATGCAACATGAACAGCGATAGCGTGGCGTAGCGGCCCTCGTCGGCGTGTATCAGCCCGCGGTAGCCGAGCGAGCCAAACCAGATGGCGGCGAACAATAGCCACAGCGCCGTTTCCACACGGAAACGGGCGGCAAGGCCGGAGCGGCCGGCCGAGGAAAGGGGTTGGCTCATGCGGAACGGATTTTGTGTGAATGATTATGAATGGCTGCGCAAGGATACCCGATTTCGTGGTCCTTGTGATTGGCCGGGCCGCTGCGCCGGCTCAGGCCAGCCAGTCGCGCGGCGTCAGGAAGCGTTCGCTCAGCGCCGCTTCCGGGCTGCCCGGTTCCGGCTGGTAATCGTACTCCCAGCGCGCCAACGGAGGCATCGACATCAGGATGGATTCGGTGCGGCCGCCGGATTGCAGGCCGAACAGGGTGCCGCGGTCCCAGACCAGGTTGAATTCTACATATCGGCCGCGGCGATAGAGCTGGAACTGGCGCTCGCGCTGTCCCCAGCTGTCGTGCCGGCGACGCTCGACGATGGGCAGATAGGCATCGGTGAAGCCGTTGCCCACCGCCTGCATGAAGCGGAAACAGGAATCGAAGCCCCAGGCGTTCAGATCGTCGAAGAACAGGCCGCCGATGCCGCGCGCCTCGTTGCGGTGCTTCAGGAAAAAGTACTCGTCGCACCAGCGCTTGTAGTCCGGGTAGACCTGTTCGCCAAAAGGCAGGCACAAGTCGCGGGCCACGCGGTGCCAGTGCACCGCGTCGGCCTCCACCGGATAGAAGGGCGTCAGGTCGAAGCCGCCGCCGAACCACCACACCGGGGCCTCGCCGTCCTTCTCCGCGATGAAGAAGCGGACATTGGCGTGGCTGGTGGGGATGTGCGGGTTCTCCGGATGGATCACCAGCGATACGCCCATGGCCTGGAAGCCGCGGCCGGCCAGTTCCGGCCGATGGGCGGTGGCGGAAGCGGGCAGCGCATCGCCATAAACATGGGAGAAGTTGACGCCGGCCTGCTCGAACAGCGCGCCCTTGGCCAGCACCCGGCTGCGTCCGCCGCCGCCGCCCGGCCGCTGCCAGGCGTCCTCGACGA
>NZ_JAJOHW010000008.1 GCF_021129195.1 Chromobacterium aquaticum
GGCCTGGTGGGCGCGATCGGCGCGCTGGCCGCCGCGCGCGCCGGCCACTGGGCCGACCGCGGACATGGCCAGCGCACCAGCGCGGCGGCGCTGAGCCTGCTGCTACTGGCCTGGGCGCCGCTGGCGCTGATGCAGCAATCGCTGGCGGCACTGCTATTAGGCATCGTGCTGCTGGACCTGGGCGGCCAGGCGCTGCACGTCAGCAACCAGAGCCTGATTTTCCGCAGCCGTCCCGAAGCCCATAGCCGGCTGGTCGGGCTGTACATGCTGTTCTACGCGCTGGGCAGCGGCTTGGGCGCAATCGGCACCACCGCCGTCTATGCCCATGCCGGCTGGCAAGCCGTGTGTTTGCTCGGCGCCGCCGTCAGCCTGCTGGCGCTGCTGTTCTGGTGGGCGACGCGGCGGGCGATGCCCGCGATGGCGGATCGATAAAGAAAAAGGCCAGTCGCGAGACTGGCCTTCTTGCTTGCAGCGGATGCCGACGCCTAGAGAACCCGCCCAAAGTCTAGCGAGCTAGAGAGAGGCGGCTGAGAAAACGGAATGTACCTAGGTACAAGACGGACTCAACGCAGCATCGTCTAAGCGCAGCGGACTTTGGACAGCTTCTTACTCTTCCGTCGTGTCCTGATGCATAGCCGCATCCGGAGTAATCATGGTCTGACGCGCGGCGGCGGCCTGCTTCTGAGCCTCGTCCGCCTGCTTGCGCTGCTCGGCGCGCACCACGTCCAGATAGGACATGATGGCGAAGGTCAGTTCGCGGGTGCCTTCATGGTTCAGCGCGGAAATGCTGAACACGCGCGGCGCCGTGAGATCGAAGCCGAAGCGGTCGTCCGGCTGCTGTTCCGGCCAGCCATAGGCCTTGAGGAAGGCGGACACCGTCAGCTCGCGCTCATCCGGCGGCAACATGTCCACCTTGTTCAGCACCAGCCAGCGCGGCTTGCCGTGCAGCTCATCATCGTACTTCTTCAATTCCTCGACGATGGCGCGCGCCTCGCGCACCGGATCGACATTGGGATCGAACGGCGCCACGTCCACCACGTGCAGCAGCAGGCCGGTGCGCTGCAAATGCTTGAGGAAGCGATGGCCCAGGCCGGCGCCTTCCGCCGCGCCCTCGATCAGGCCGGGAATGTCGGCGATCACGAAGCTGCGGGTATCGTCCATGCGCACCACGCCCAGATTGGGGTGCAGCGTGGTGAACGGATAATCCGCCACCTTGGGGCGGGCCGCCGACACCGCGCGGATGAAGGTGGACTTGCCGGCGTTGGGCATGCCCAACAGGCCGACGTCGGCCAGCACCTTCAACTCCAGCTTCAGCGTGCGCTGCTCGCCCTGCTCGCCCGGCGTGCACTGGCGCGGCGCGCGGTTGGTGGAGGATTTGAAATGGATATTGCCCAGGCCGCCCTTGCCGCCGCGCGCAATCATGATGCGCTGGCCGTGATGAGTCAGATCCGCCACCAGCTCGCCGGTGTCGTGGTCGGTGATCACCGTGCCCACCGGCATTTTCAGCTCGATGTCGTCGCCGCCCTTGCCATAGCAATCGGCGCCGCGGCCGCGCTCGCCGTGTTCGGCCAGGTATTTCTTGACAAAGCGGAACTCCACCAGGGTGTTGACGTTCTCGTCCGCCACCGCGTACACGCTGCCGCCCTTGCCGCCGTCGCCGCCGTCCGGGCCGCCGAAGGGAACGAACTTCTCGCGGCGGAAACTGGCCACGCCGTTGCCGCCGCGGCCCGCGAACACTTCAATGCGGGCTTCATCGATAAATTTCATGTTTTCAACCTCTGTTCTGGCGAGGAGTCAGGGGTCAGGATGGACTCGCGGCCACCCTCACGCCTTGCCCCTCGGGTATGAAAAAAGCCCTATCACAGGATAGGGCTTTCCCCGGAGGATCCATAGATCCCTAAGAAAGCGAATTTATTCGCCGTCTACGCCGGTGTACGGAACCACATTAACGATCTTGCGCTTCATTGCACCTTTAACGGTGAATTCAACGTAGCCGTCAACCTTGGCGAACAAGGTGTGATCCTTGCCCTGACCAACGTTTTCACCAGCGTGGAAGCGGGTGCCGCGCTGACGCACGATGATGGAACCTGCCGGAATCAGTTCGCTGCCGTAAACCTTAACGCCCAGGCGTTTGGCTTCGGAGTCACGACCGTTGCGGGAGCTACCGCCTGCTTTTTTGTGTGCCATGACTGTTTATCCTTACTTCGAAATCGCGTCGATGCGGATTTCGGTGAAGTTTTGACGATGACCCTGATGTTTCTGGTAGTGCTTACGACGACGCATCTTGAAGATGCGGATCTTGTCGCCACGACCGTGGGAAACAACGGTGGCCTTAACAGTAGCGCCGGCAATCATCGGGGCGCCTACAACAACCTGTTCACCGTCAGCAATCATCAGCACTTCTTCAAGTACGATCTGGCTGTCGACGTCTGCAGGTATCTGTTCTACTTTGAGTTTTTCACCAACGACAACTTTGTACTGCTTGCCGCCGGTTTTTATGACCGCATACATTCGCATGTGCTCCTGATAATAAAATCTCGCCGCTCTAGCGCGGGAGAACGCGAAACTATACGGACCTGCCATCAAGTTGTCAATGATTTCATCGACTTAGTCCGGCGGTACGCGGCCCATGGCGGCTGGAGCGGCTTTTCTGGTAACATTCCCGGCTTTGGCGTACCCAATTCATATAACTGGTTGAGATCGTGTCCACCCCGCTTTTCCGTACACTGATAGCCGACGACATGCAGGCGGTCGACCGCGTCATCCGCGCCCGACTGCACTCCGATGTCGTCCTGATCCGCCAGGTAGCGGAATACATCATTTCCGCCGGCGGCAAACGCCTGCGCCCGGTACTGACCCTGCTGTCCGGCCGCGCACTGGGCCATGGCGACGCGCAGCTGCACGAATTGGCGGCGATGATCGAATTCATCCACACCGCCACCCTGCTGCACGACGACGTGGTGGACGAATCCGACCTGCGCCGCGGCCGCGAAACCGCCAATGCGCTGTTCGGCAACGCCGCCAGCGTGCTGGTGGGCGACTTCCTCTACACCCGCGCCTTCCAGATGATGGTCACCACCCGCAATATGGACATCCTGGCGGTGATGGCGGAAGCCACCAACATCATCGCCGAGGGCGAGGTGCTGCAGCTGCTCAATATCGGCAACACCGACGTGACCGAAGACGAATACCTGCGCGTGATCAAGTACAAGACCGCCAAGCTGTTCGAAGCCTCCGCCCGCGTCGGCGCGCTCAGCGCCGGCGCCAGCGCCGAACAGGTGCAGGCGATGGCCGAGTATGGCATGTACCTGGGCACCGCCTTCCAGATCATCGACGACGTGCTGGACTACAGCGGCGACGCCGACACCATAGGCAAGAGCCTGGGCGACGACCTGGCCGAAGGCAAGCCGACGCTGCCCCTGATCTACACCATGCGCAATGGCAGCCCGGAAGCCTCCGCCACCGTGCGCGACGCGCTGGAACACGCCAGCCGCGATCGTTTCCAGGACGTGCTGGCTGCGGTACAATCCTGCGGCGCGCTGGACTACGCCCGGGCCGAAGCGGTCAAAGTGGCCGAACAGGCCGTTGCCGCGCTGGCGCCGATTCCGGAATCGGATACCCGCCAGGCCTTGGTGGAACTGGCCCGCCTGTCGGTGGACCGCAGCGCCTAAGGACAAAAGTCTGCTGCGCGTCAGCGATACCGCGTTGAAAACGTCTTCAGAATGCTCATGTACCGTATGTACATTCCGCTTCTTCAGCCGTTTTCGCCTTGTCTCGCTCTAGCTCGCGAGCCTTTTAATGATTTTTGAATCAAGCTTTTCACAGCGTCTCCGTAGTTAAATGGATATAACGGCCCCCTCCTAAGGGGCAGTTACAGGTTCGATTCCTGTCGGGGGCGCCACTTACACTTCCAAAGCAGTCCGAGAAAATCCAAAAACCCGCGCCAAATAAGGCTTTGCGGGTTTTTTTACGTCCAAAGCAGTCCGAAACCATCCAAGCAAAGCCGGGGGTACGCGGGGGTATTTTTGGTGGTATCTTGTGTACCCCCAGATTTCGATACCCCCAAAGCGAGGAGTACCCCCATGCCCCTAACCGACGCCGCCATCAAAAACGCCAAGCCCCGCGAGGATGGCAAGCATCTCAAGCTCACCGATGGGCAGGGGCTGTCTCTATGGGTCATGCCGACAGGCGCGAAGTATTGGCGGCTGAAATATCGTATCAATGGCAAAGAGAAGCTGCTGGCGCTGGGCGTATACCCGGAAGTCAGTCTGAAGGAAGCCAGGCTGAAGCGCGATGATGCCCGCAAGCAGATCGCCGATGGCGATGATCCAGCGGCAATGCGCAAGATGGATAAGGTGATCAAGTTGGCCGCCGCCGCCAACACGTTTGAAGCCATCGCGCTGGAATGGCATGAAAGGGAAAGCCACGAATGGTCCGCAGCCCACAGCGAGCGTGTCCTGTCGGCCATGAAGACCCACATCTTCCCCTACATCGGCGACAGGCCAATCAATGAGATTCGCCCGCTGGAGCTGCTGGAAGTGCTGCGCAAGGTGGAGAGCGCCGGCAACATCGACACCACCAAGCGCCTGCGTCAACGCTGCTCAGCAGTCTTCCGCCTCGCCATCCTAACCGGCCGCGGTGACAGCGACCCGGCAGCTCCACTGACCGACGCTCTCAAAACCCAGCAATCCACGCCACGCAAAGCGCTGATGCGTGAAGACATCCCTGCCTTTCTGGAAGCACTGGAGAAATATGACGGTAGCGTGCAAACTAAGCTGATGATGAAGCTGATGCTGCTGACCTTCACCCGCGTCGGAGAGATGGCCATGGCCAGGTGGGAAGAGATCGATTTCGACAAGGCGCTGTGGACCATCCCACCGGAACATCGAAAGCTGCCGGAGAAATCCAAGAAAACCGCGCCGCCACATCTGGTCCCACTATCTAGGCAAGCCTTGGAAGTGCTGCAGCAACTCCACGCAATAAGCGGCGGGCGGGTACACATCTTCCCCAACCGCAACAGTCCTCGCCGCCCTATGTCGCCTGAAACCCTGCGCCGCGCTCTTCACAGCATGGGCTTCAGGGGCAAAGCCGATGTCCACGGCTTCCGTTCAACGGCATCAACCATCCTGAATGAAGAAGGCTTCAACCCAGATGCTATTGAGCGTCAATTATCCCACATCGAAACAAATAAGGTACGCGCCGTTTACAATCGTGCAGAGTATATGGAAGAGCGTAAGACGATGATGCAGTGGTGGGCAGGATTTTTGCAGAAAAATGGTATTTAATCACCGCCAAACTCAACTTATACAAATAGATATTCGGACACCACACCAACAACAATCTAACCTAAAAATATCGCAACACAACAACACACCCTACCCGCCATATAGAAAATTCAGACAACCCTCACATTTCAAATAATTTCAACACAATACAAAAGGGAAAAAATGAAATCCAAAATAACATACGGAACCATAATAGCAACAGCCATTTTTATATTAATAATACTCTTCAATCAAAACGAAGTAGCCCAAAAAGATTTTGGTACTACCATCTTATCCCTCTTTAGCACATTTATCGGGGCCACCTTTGCCTTTCGTCTGAATGAACACAAAGAAACTGAGAAATTACTGGCCACGCAAAAAGCATCAATGAACAGAGCCTTATTTATAATAATCCGCCAATTCAATGCAATAAGCCAAATAAAACAAGATTTTGACAACTATTCAGACAAATACAACAGAGCATTTAACATGCCCGCATTTAAACCCCCTTCATACTCCGACTTAACACACAACTATTCCGATCTTGAGTTTCTTTTGGAATTGGAGAATGCTCACCCCAACTTACTTCTTCATCTTACCGTAGAACAGGAAAGATTCTTTCAAGCGATGGATAGCATCAGCATAAGAAATGAGTTCTATGTAAACGAGTTTCAAATTGCAATTGAAAAGATGTCTATGAACGGTCGAAATTTTCATACAGATGAAATAAAAACGCTATTAGGGGAAAGGCTTTTTAAAGGTGCAATAACGGGGGCTGAGACAGCAAAAAACCTTATAGATGCTTCATACATTTCCCTACAAACCCTACACAAAGAAGTACAGGACACTGCTCGATCTATCTTCCCGGGAAAAAAATTCATTTCCTATGAGACTCAAGACCTAACCAATGAAAACACTGACTCAAATCAGTAAAAACAAACCAATCACAGCACTTTATTTACCCATTGAAAATCACCAAATAGCTTTTGGTTTTATATAACAATTCCTCACAAACCAGAAAAGCCACACAAGTGGAGTCAACTTATCAATGGACTCAACAACTGGAAAACACCACTTGGAATTGAGATCAAACCATCGCCCATATCAATTAAAACTTCTGTGGGAAAAACCACTTTTCTAACTCCAGAACTACTTGGCAGGCTAGTCGATACCCCCCGTCCAGAACGAAAATAATTTAATCTTCCACACACACGTGAGTAAATCTGCATAGATACCCCAGCGCGCGCTATCGAAGCCCCGCCTCGCCCCCGCACTTCATGGGCCGCTAATCATGCAGCTGCATGAACCCGTGCCAGGCCCTTGCCGTATGGCCTGGCGCGCCCTTGTCCCCCCGCCCGGATTCATGCGTTTTCATGCACGCTATGCATGCAGTTGCCGTGTCCGCTGACCATCCCCGCTTCGCGTTTTCCTGCCTTCCCCCATTTCCTTGCCGCTGAGTGCGTCCTAGCCCGTCCACCGCCATCCGATGCCGTTCCGTGGCGGGCCATTTTGCGCCCGCATTCCTTTTTTCCCGCCCGTCGTCAATAGCAAAATCCGCGTTTTTTGGGCATTTCAAATTTTTTTGTTGTGTGGGAGCGCCCCACAACCCAACCCCCAAACCCCCTTTGTAATTTCCGCAATACTGCGTTCGCTGATCGGCGTATCCGATGCCATCCACTGATATCCACCTCCACCAACAAGGACGCTTCATGACCGCTGTTGCCGCTTCGCCCTCTTCTCAACCGCTGCGCTTTCTGCGCTTGCCGGAAGTCATCGCCACTTGCGGCCTGTCCCGCTCGTCGGTGTACGACGCCATCAAGCAGGGCCGTTTCCCGGCTCCGGTGCCGCTGGGCGGCAAGAGCGTGGCCTGGCTGTCCTCTGAAATCGAGAGCTGGATGGCTGGACGCATCGCGGCCCGCCGCGCCTAACCCCGTAACTTCCCGGACTCAGACCATGCATATCCAGAACCCCACCACCCAAACCCGTCTCGCCGCGGCCGTGGCCGAGCTGGCCGAACGCCAGACCGCTTTTGAGCACGCACTCGACGCCTGGCAGCAGTTAAACAGCCAGACCACGCGCCGCGAGCACACTGCCGCCGCGCTGCGCATGGAGGCCGAGCAGGCGCGCAAGGATTGCCGTCAGGCGATGCGCTCGACCTTGGGCATTCCCACCAAGGCGGTGCGCGAGTTGAAGCACAAGGAGATGGCCAACCTGGAATTGGCCGAGGAAACGCTGAAGATCGCCGAGGAAGAGAAGATTCAAGCCGAAATCCAGCATGAAGCGCTGTTCGAGCAGCGCAAGGCGCTGGCCGAGGCGCGCGACGCGCTGCAGCGCCAGTACTGGGACGCGGTGCTCGACGACCACCTGCCCCAATGGGGCGAGCAACTGCCGGTGCTGACGCTGCTGCTGAGCCAAGCGCCACCGGCCTGCATCGAGCGCGTGTTCGGCAGCGCCGACTGGCACCGCGAAGAAGAGCAAGTCCATGCCGTGCTCAAGCCCGGCGCGCTACAGCAGACGCTGTGCAACGCCGCCCCGGCGGCCCCGGACGACCTGCTCGCCCGCTTGAACCAGCCGCTGCCGCCGCTGGCCACCCCGCCGCTACAGCAACACAACGTGATTGCCCGACAGCGATACCAAGCCCAGCGCGACGCGCAGTACCAAGCCCTGATCAACCGCTAACCGAGACGAGACATGCAGAACCCCACCCGCCACGCGCTGAACCAGTTCATCGACCGCTATTACCATGACCTGGAGCAGTACCGCGCCCAGGACAGCCTGTACGCGACCCCCACGCCCCAAACGGTGCAAGCGCGCCTTAACGCACTGAAGGCGCGCAGCCGGCTGCTGTCCGCGATCAACCTGCTCGGCGTTTCCGAGATCCGCGGGCAGGCCAAGCACTTCGATCTCGCCGGCACCTTGGCCGCCACCGTCGACACCCAGCGTCATGAACGCCAGCCGGCCGGCAAGACCTGGCGGCCGGCGCAATACCACTGCCAGCAAACCAACTTCGACGCCGCCTTCAGTTACGACACGCTGGACGCCTGGTGGAGTGAGAGCCAGACCCCGGCCGGGTTTGAAGCCCACGCGCGGCAGGTGCTGGAACGCCGCATCCTGCTCGACCGGATCATGATCGGTTTCCACGGTCTGCAGCGCGCGCCGAACTCGAACCGGGCCAGCCACCCGCGGTTGGAAGACGTCAATATCGGCTGGCTGCAGCAGATCCGCGAGCAAGCCCCGCAACACTGGATCGAGGGCGCCCGCATCGGCGAGAGCGAACGCTTCCGCTCGCTGCATCGCCTGGTGCGCTACGCGCTCAAGCAGCGGTTAGCCCCGGCGTGGCGCGACGACCCCGGCCTGGTGGTCCTGGTGGGCGCGGACTTGCTGCCGGATGCGGTCTGCGACGCGAATCCCCAGGACGACCTGGTGTTTCACAAGCAACGCCTGGGCGGGCTGCAAGCGGCGACGGCCGCCTTCTTCCCCGGCGACAGCATCTTGATTACCCGGCTGGACAACCTGTCGCTGTACTTCAATCCACACGCCAGCCGCTACCACTACCACGAGGAGCCGTCGCTGAACCGGGTGGAGTTCTACCATTCCAGCCACGACGCCTACGTCGTCGAAAACCTCGCCGCCTGCGTGCTGATTGACGCCGTTGAAATCGTTGACTGAGGAGACTGCATCATGGCCTTCCCTTGCCCCTTATGCGGCGCGGTGTCGCGGGTGCGCACCAGCCGCATGCTCAGCGCCGCGACCAAGGAGATTTACTACAACTGCAGCAACGATGACTGCTGCCACCAGTACAAGACGCTCGAGGGCGAACCGCTGACTCTGGCCCAGCCCATTCACGGCGGCGCGCGGATTCCGCCGGAGCGGCTGCGCACCTTGCCGGGCCTGTCGCCCTCGCCTCGGCAGGCGCTGATCGTGACGCCCGGCCGCGTGCGGCATCGCATCCTGGGCTAAGCGCCATGGCTCGCCGGCCGGCGGGCCATGTAGCCCCCCTGAAATTGACCTTGAATAGCGTCGGCTGAAATGGATTTAATTCACTTATTTAATATTGAATGGCGGCTTTAATAATATGCCCGCTAAAACCCGGCCCCATTCCCGATGATCCCGCTCCACGCTTTAGAAATATCTCTCCCGATGAAATGCGCGAACCCGATTTCCCAACCTCGAAAGCGAATTGACAAGCCCGCTCGATTGCTGCACCATCTTTCCGTCGCATTCAAAACAGCGACCGGGATTGGCGTCCCGATTACGAAGGCGGATGGCCGCCTATTGCGGCATTTTTTACGTCCGTCACACACCCTTGGTGCGTCTTCTTCTATGGCGGGCCTCGGTGGGAGCGTGCATGCACGCGCCGGTTCCTTCGTATCGGTACGCCAATCCCGCCCTGTGCCTGCCACCCCCGATTGGCGTCGGGATGGCAAGCGTAACGCTTACGAAGGAGGCCAACATGCCTAGCATCACCCTGCGCGCTTTCCGCGTCCTGTTTCCCCAAGTTGCCCGTCCCGTTTCCACGCTGCCCAACGAAGCCGAAGCCCGTGCGCTCGCCGCCTTGCTGGTCGCCCAGGGTCAACGCGCCTTGATTCATCGCACCGCCGCCGGTTTCACCGTGGAGGTGCTGGCATGAACGCCCTGATCCTGTCCGCCGTCCATCACCAGCTGGCCCAGCTGCAGCAACTGGCCGACACCCCCGAACATGCCGAACTGCGCGAGCCGCTGAGCCAGCTGGCCAGCCTGTGCCGCCGCATCGAACACACCGTCAGCGCCGGTGTCTCGCGCCTGACGCGTACTGGCGACGGCCTGCAGGGCCTGGTCGAGTTGCTGGACTGCGCCGAGAACCAGCCACTGCCGGCGCAACGCCTGGCCGGGCTGCTGGCGCCGCTGCAGCAACAAGTCATCGACGCCAGCGCCGACATCGGCCAACTGCTCTAAGGACAAGACCATGACCGCACGAATCCCTCTCCCGCGTACCGGGCGAGACGCCCCCGGCTTGTCTGGCGGTGCGCCGACCGCCCTGGGCCAATGGTTCGACCAGCTCAAGGAGCAGATCGACTTGCACGACCTGGCGGCCCGCCTGGGCCTGAAGCGTCAGGGCAAGGGCAACTATCACAGCCCGCACCACCCGGACCGCCACGCGTCGCTGTCGATCTTCGCCGACGGCCGCGGCTGGAAGGACTGGAGCGGCGACGCCGGCGGCAGCTGCATCGACTTGCTGCGCTACTGCCAGCCGGAACTCGACACGCCGTTGGCGGCCGCGCGCCTGCTGGGCGACTGGTACGGCCTGCCGCAACCGAAATCCGCAATGAAGGACAAGGCCGCGCCGGTGCGCAAGTCCACCCTCGACTACATCGGCGAACGCTGCCTGGCCCAAGCCGATGCGGCCATCGCCTACCTGACCGGCCGGGGCATCGATGAAGCGGTGATCCGGCGCGCGCTGCGCTGCAAGACGCTGGGCTGGAACGATTGGCACAGCGCCAAGATCGCCGCCGGCGAAGTGGGCCACGGCGGCGCGGCCGTCGCCTTCCTGGTGCGCAGCGGCGGCCGGCTGGCGGCGGTGGATCTGCGCTATGTCGATCCGGCTTTGAACGGCGGCGTGAAGACCCAATGCCAAGGCGCGCGCGAGGGCCACGGCTGGTGCAGCGACCCGCAACGGCTGCAGCGCGCGCGCCTGGTCTATCTGGTGGAAAGCCCGATCAATGCGCTGTCGGTGGAGAGTTGCACGCCGCCGGACGTGGCGGCGCTGGCCCTGCGCGGCGTCGGCAATGTCGACAGCCTCGATTGGACGGTGTTGCGCGGCAAGGCGGTGCGGGTGGCGCTGGACCATAGCGACCCGGTGAACCCGGCCAGCGGCGTGCGGCCGGGGCTAGCGGCGGCCTGGCGCTTGTCGGAGAAGCTGACGGCGGCCGACATCGGTCATCTGCTGGTGGATATGCAGGACTGGGATGAAGGCGAAGACCTCAACGACGTGTTGCGCCAGCACGGCGCGGACGTGCTGCGCGGCCGGCTGCGCAAGCTGGAGCCGTGGCTGTTGCCCGGCATGCCCGGCGGCGGCGAACGGCTGGAGGGCACGCGACGGGTGCAACTGCCCGGCCATGACTGGGCGGTGTACTGGCGTTTCCGGGTGAAGGAGGACTTCACCCAATACGTCGACGAGTTCAAGACCGACGACGATGGCAACCGTTCCGAGACGCTAGGCGACCTGTGTTCCTTCCGCGTGGCCAGCCTGTCGCGGCTGCGCATCCAAAGCCATCTGGCCACTATCAGCGGCGCGGCCGACCATCAGCCGGAAACGGTGTTCGGCGTCAGCGCCCAGTTGGCGCGGCATGGGGTGACGCTGCAGCGCGAGGTGGCCACCGACGACAAGCTGTACAACCTCGAATGGTGGAAAAGCCGCTTCGGCGCAATCTGGAAGCCGGCGCAGTTCCAGCGCCTGGTCAACCTGATGGAGCGGGCCGCCGACCTGGGTGCGCGCGACGTGGTCAACTTCGTCGGCCTGTCATGGAAGGCCGGCACGTTGGCGGCGCAGGAGGGGCAAGACTGCTATTTCGTCGAGCCGCAGAAGCAATGCCTGTACTACAACCTGACGTTTCCGCGCGGCACGCAACAACAGGCGCGGACGGTGATTCAAGCCTATCAGGACACCTTCCGCGACAATGCGGCCGCCATCGTGTTGGTCTGGGGCTTGGGCACCCATCTCAAGAACCTGCTGGGCTTCTATCCG
This sequence comes from Chromobacterium aquaticum, assembly GCF_021129195.1. GTDB lineage: Bacteria > Pseudomonadota > Gammaproteobacteria > Burkholderiales > Chromobacteriaceae > Chromobacterium > Chromobacterium aquaticum. The sequence goes on from NZ_JAJOHW010000008.1 coordinate 11,989, forward strand.
CACTTCCAGATGCAGGCCGAGAAAGGTTCGGGCAAGTCCAAGCTGCTGGAGAGTCTGCAAACCACCCTGGCGTTTCAGGTGCTGTCCGGGCAGATGCTGAAGACCGACCACCGCCGCCGCGCCTCGGTGTCGTTCACCTCGCAGCCGGTGGGCTGGGATGAATTCTCCAAGCTGCCCAAAACGGTGCTGTCCGACATCGACGCGCTGCTGCAGTCGACCTATCGTTTCGAGTTCACCCGCGTCGGGGCCAGCCTGACGCCGTATCTGATGTGCGCGCCGGTGCTGCTGGCCGGCGAAGAGGTGGACGCGCAAAGCCTGCAATCCAAGCTGTGCCGCAGCAGCCTGTCGAAAGAGCGGCAAGGGGCGATCATTCCGCATGATCTGCCGGTCTTCCCGTTGTGGCCGTGGCTGCAGTTTCTGGCTGACGTCGAGCCGGCCCGGCTACGCGACCTGCACCGCCATTACCTGAGGCTGTGCGAACGCCACAGCCGCGCCCCCACCGGCGACGCCACCGCGCGGCGGATGATGGAGAACTACGCCGCCCTGCTGTGCAGCTGGGCCTTGCTGTGCGAGTTCGCCGACCTCGACCCGCAGCAAGGCGGCTTCATCGAAGACTTGCTGGCGGAGATGAACAGCCACATCGTCGACACCGACGGCAGCCGGCTGCCCTGGGTGTGGATCATGGAAATCCTGCTGTCCGAGCTGGAAGCCCGGCGCTTCGACTACCCGCACTGCTGGGACCGGGTCAAACTCCCTGACGGCCGCAGCGAAATGGCGCTGTTCCTGCGGCCGAATCACGTGATGGATCACCTCTCCACCGCGCCGCATCTGCGCGCCAAGTTCGACGCGCTGCCGGTGAAGACTGGGCGCATCTTCAAGCATCAGCTGCTGCAAAGCCCGGTAGTGCTGGCCGACGGCGTCGAGAAGACCATCCACGGCCGCCGCCAAGGCCACTTGACCGCGATCAGCCTGCCGCAACTGGAGAAGCTCGGCCTCTACGCCGCGCCGGACATCCAGCCCTAACCCCCCCGCCCCTCCCCTCGACAGCCCGCCTTGTGTGGGCTGTCACGCATTCCCCCGCTCAAACTGCAAAATTGCGAAGCCTTTTACACACCGAATATGACATCGACACAACACTTTCGACGAAAACGGCCAGAAATCGCCGGTTTCCGCGCCATTGGGTAGGGGAGGATGTAAAAAAATTCCGTGGATTGCCCCCTACTGACGACCTAAGTCATTGATTGTTGAGAACAACCCATCCACGGTTTGCCCTCCGAAATCCACGGTTTCTCCTCAAACTTCCACGGTTTGCCCCAATTCTTCCACATTGGGGTTTTAGCCTTTTACGGCCTCTAAGTATTTCTTCTTATTTAAAAAACAAAGAGATAGAGATAAAAAGCCATGAAAAAGGAAGGCAGGGGCCATCCACGGTTTCGGAGCGCTGCTTAAAAATTAATCCACGGGTTTGCCAGCGGAAGTCGTGGAAATGGTGGATATGCCCTTCCCTTCATGGCATTGATTTTATTGAGGTTTATGCGGCATCCACGGAATCGGGGGGAGAGGCCGTGGACAAACCGTGGATGAAAAGCCGTTACAGGACAAAGACTTAGGGACTGATCCACGGTTTCGGGGGGATTTTAGGTGTGTGTGTCTGGCTGAGGCTAGACAAAAGCTGGGTTATCAATTGGCTGATAACTGTCAGGTGTGACCTTTAACGATGAACAAAATGTTACTGCTATAGCAACACCGCTATCTCTATAGGAAGCAAGCATGACATATGCCTGTCATCTCCCGTAATCAAGTCAAGATGTAGAGTAGCGGTCTCATTTGGTTATGTTTTTCAGGGACTATCAACCCCCAATGGCTTGAAAAATATGAATAATACGTATAAATTTCATTTATGCATTTCACATCACACCTATAGCCAATGATTCTCTGCAATAAAACACTCGAATGTCTTCGAGAAATTATCAATGAAAAGTCAGAATATCGGTCTGGCCCAAAATTAGTTCAGTTCTTCAATGAACTAGGGTTCAATGACTCATATAGTCAAGGTTTTCCATCGCGCTGGTTATTTACTGATGAGCATTTGGCGAAAATCAATGGGACACCTGCCCTCGATCAGTGCATTAAAAATACCTTTTCTCCTGTCAATTTCATTGGTCGAATTCAGCATCTGGACCTCTTGATACAGGAATTTAATCAGTACCTTGCCTTCGACAAATGGAAACTTCTTCGAAGAGAAGCTGACATTGTCTTTCAGAGGCTCGAAAAAGTTGAAATCGACTTTGGAGAAAAAAAAGACTCGGAGAATGAGTTCCTAAGCCGTGAGTTTACGAACGTTAACCTAAGTGCGCTGGGGCTTGAAAGCGCCATTACAGATGTTCTTCAGCACAGAATTAAAGAAATTGAAAAGTGCTTTAGCTCCGGCTCGCCATTAGCAGTAATCCTTTTGGCAGGAAGTGCTTTGGAAGGTATCTTCCTTGGGTTGGCTATTCAATACCCAAAGCAATTCAACTCCGCCAAGTCCTCCTCCAAAGACAGCAGTTCGAAAGTTAAGCCTTTTCATGAGTGGAACCTCAGCGGTTTCATTGATGTTGCCAAGGAGCTAGGTCTGATACAACCCGACACACACAAATTTAGTCATTCTCTTAGAGATTTCCGCAACTACATACATCCATTTGAGCAGATGAGTTCGGGCTTCTCTCCACGGGAACATACAGCGAAGATTTGTCTACAAGTATTACGAGCAGCCATTCATGAGATTGGTGATAACTTACCGAGGATTCGAAAGGCATGAAACGACAACTGAGCGGGCCTACGAAAAATACTGTGTAGGTCGTACACTTTCACGTTAGATTTACCTAAGGAACTACTCATGAAAATTCAAATTGTTGGCATGTCTTGGTATAGGCCTGAGACATTCGCTAAACTTCGCGCCATGTTCGAGGACGGCGACAAACTCCACAATACTTATGAGGAGTGGTTTGCCGCCGCTGAGATGGGTCGCAAAAGAATGGAAGCAAAAAATATCAAGGTTATTTGCGTAGATATTGACCCCGATGAGTTCCCCAAATGGTGCAAAGAAAACAAAATGAAACTCAATGCAGAGGCAAGAAATAAATTTTCTAGTTTAATAGCCTACAAAATTGCAACTGAATAAAAAATAATGGTGCCATTTACCACCTCCCCTATAAGAGCCATCTGCCTTAGGAGAAAATACATTCAAGGCAAAGTCTGAATGAGACAAAACGCCATAGTCTTCGCCATAGGATTTCATGCACAATATCAACTCATAAAAGATTAAATTTTGGCACATTTCCCTAAATGCAAATTACTAGAATGTGGTTATAACCTTCAGAACAAGAGCGAGAGCGAGACAAGGCAAAACCAGCGAGGCAAAGTCGAATGCACACGTAACATCTGGGCATTTCGAAGCGGTTTTCAACGCGGCATCGCCGACGCAGAGGAATTTGCAATACATCCATCAATAAACAAGCATTCAGAATTGACACACCATTTCAGTCGCATACATATGTAGTGACACATATTTTTCGTTAGAGTACTTTACATCCGACAATAACATGAAGACAGAAATTCACCGAACATTTAGCTGGGGCTTTGTGCTATCTGAGCAGGAATTACGGCGAATTGCGCAGACTGCGACGGAACATATCCTCAAGACAACAGCACAGATTGATGTTGACTTTACCGCATGTGCACATCTGTCAAACGGGGCAACTACGGAGTCATCATCTATCGATGATCTAGTTGCCTTAGAGAACGATGGATCAAAAGCTATTGAATCAGTTCGACTTGAATGGAAATGCAAATCAGCACCAGAGCGCTTCCATGTTTTGTTAATTTTCCAGAATGCTGCCAAGAACAGAAAGAACTGGGATTCGATTTCTCTATCCATTGAGAGCGACTCAAGAGATTGGGCTTTTGTTGCCTCCTCTGAGCTTGAGGAACGTATCAAACGCACGAAGATTATGGCATGGGATGCCATCCTCAACGGAAAATGGTCGACATTAGCCTTGCTTCTCTTTTCCACCATCACCATGTTGACCATAATGAGCTTTTTCGGTACAGGAAGAGATAGCCACATACTGCTTCAAGAGCAATACCAAGCCGGTAAGTTAAAAAATGCAATCGAAGCCATAATTGCACTTGAGCGGATAAAAAACCAACAGTCTCTGGCGAATTTACTCACCCCAATGGTTTTGGCAATGATCGCACCATATTTATTATTCTTTTTGTTCGGGAAATTATCACCTTGGCTTGCACCTAGCTATAACTTCTGCTGGGGCGATTACGTTGCTCGCTTCGACCGGAAACGACAAATTCGTAACTTTGTCTTGTCAGCCATTTTTCTTGCGCTGCTCATTTCAATAGTTGCCAATTTTGTTTCCAAAAAGCTGGGGATCTAGCGCAGTGTTCGGGTGACCAGAGCAAAAAGCCGTTCAAACGCCTCAACTCCGCGTCAGCTCCCAAGAAACACACCACCGTGAATACCCTGCTGCAGTACCGCGATTTTCACGAGATCGGCTGTTCCAGCCGAGAGGCCATCGTCAGCCACCTCGCTGCACATCAAGCCTATTCTGTGGTGACATCAGACTCGTTCATCGCTTCTAAGCTTAGTCATGGTGTAACGCTACTTATCTAGCTGCACAGCCCATGTCAAGGCAGAGAATCGGTTAATGAATTACACGTTTCGAGTCTTCGGACTGGCTCAAAACGGCTGTAAATTCACAACGACAGTATCATCAGGGCACTCAGGACTTAGAAGCAAGGTAAAGCAAACCCAAGAGGCCGGTTACTACTAAGTAGCTCGTCCGCTTTCCAAAGTGCCGACTGTCGCCATTGGGTCGAAAGCAGCCTTTCCTATCCAGCAAAAAAGTCATGGGGGTACCTTTAGGGGTATTTTGATTTCAATAAACATAAAAAACACTTAACAAACAGTCGACTGTAAAACCAATTCAATCCCTGTCGGGGCGCCACTTCGACTCCAAACCGTCCACACCATGTCTAAGCCGCATCCCAATCAGGATGGCGGCTTTTTTCATATCCAATGCCCTATCCGGCCCGCCCGGCATGCCCGCGCCGACACCCGCGGCGCGGCAAAGGTTTGCAAAACAGTAGTACTCAATGGGAATATCCCAGGATCTTTGCAAACCCACGCCCCGGACAGCATGACCCTCCTTGCCGCCGGCCGCGGCGGGACGATGCCGGACACCCTTCTCATGAAAAAAACCCATCTACTGGCCGCCTTATTGCTGAGCGGCCTGCTCTTGGCCGCCGCCGTCTTCTTCAGCAGCCATATCGACGACTTCGAGCTCAACGGCATCAAGACGGAAGAGCTGACGTTTCAGCACAATGGCCAGCGGCTTTCCGGCACCTTGCTGCAAGCCGAGAACAAAACGCCGGATGCCGTGATCTTGCTGATCCATGGCGACGGGCCGATGGATCGCTATGCGAACCATGGCTATTACCCCTTGTTCAATCTGCTGTTGTCCGAGAACCTGGCCATCTTCAGCTGGGACAAGGCCGGCATAGGGAAAAGCCAGGGCAATTGGCTGCATCAATCCATGTCCGACCGGGCGGACGAAGCCATCGCCGCGCGGGAAATGATCGCCGGCCATTACCAAGGCCAAAAGATTCCCGTCGGCTATTTCGGCTACTCGCAAGCCGGCTGGGTCATTCCCATTGCCGCCTCGCGCCAGGCCAGCGATTTTTCCGTGATCATAGGCGGCGCCGCCAACTGGCGGGACCAAGGGCAGTACTACCAGGCTCTGCGCTATCGCAGCCAGGGTAAAAGCCCGGAGGAGATCCAAGCCTTGCTCGCGCGGGAGCGGCAAGAAAACGACGCCCTGTTCGGGCCTGCGGCCAAGGGCCAGGCGGCGCAACGCAGCGATATGTCGCCGGACCGCTTGATCTTTGTGCAGAAGAATTACCAAAGCGACTCGCGTCCGTTCCTAAGCCGCATGCAAGGCCCCGTCCTGATCGCCTTGGGCGAGGACGATTTGAATGTCGACGCCAAGACCGACAGCTGCCGCTTTCAACACAGCTTGCGCGCCAAGCCCGATGCCAGCGTGGCGCTGATTCCCGGCGGGACGCATAACTTGATGAAGGCATCCAGCTTCAATTACCAGCTCGAATCCGACTGGCCATGGTACAAGCAAGCCTACTTCCTGTATCAGGGCCGGGAATCGTATTTGCCCGGCGTCTATCGGCAGATCGGCAATTGGATCAAGCACCCAGACCAAGGCCTGGCGCGCTATGCGCCGCGCTGCCCCAGCGGCTCATAAGGCTCAGCTTTCACCTGCCAGGCATGCGCTTCTCAAGCAGCCGTGCCGGAGGCCGCTCCTAGCCGCCCATCCGCGCACTGCCCGGTCAACGCGGCCCGCACGAATTGATGGACCAGATCCTGATTCACCCGCGGATGCCAGAGCAACTCCACGTCTAGCTGCAAGCTGGGCTCGTCTATCCGCGCGCTGGCAATGCCCGCGTGATGTCGGCCGATGATGGCGCAAACGGCGGCGGGCAGCACCGCCAGCGCCGGCACCGCCACCAGTATCGGCGGGATGGCCAGCAGGCTGGCGGTGCGGACCAGGATGCGGCGCTGCAAACCGTGCCGCTGCAAATAGTGGTCGATCAGGCTCACCGCTTCGCCGGTATAAGAGGTGTAGACATGCGGCCAGGCCGCCACCTCCCCCGCCCCCACCTCTGGCGGCAACTGCAGTTGATCGCGGTGATAGAGGCAGGCGAAGCCGTTGCGCAGCAAGGTCTGCCGCTCCAGCCTTGGCGTGGGATAGGGAAAATAGCCGACGGCGTAATCGATCTGCGCCGACTCCAGCGCCGCCAGCGCCTGGGCGGAAGACAGCGCCGCCACATCCACGCTCAGGCCCGGCGCCTGCTCGCGGCAGGCCTTGAGCAAGCCGGGCAGCAAGGCCGCCTCCAGCGGATCGGGCAGCGCCAGCCGCACCGTCCTCTCCACCTTGTCCAGCTCGGTCTGGCGCTGCCGGAACAGGCGCTCGCCGGCGCCCAGCCAGGCCTCCAGCTCCGGCAGCAGCGCCTCGGCGAACGGGGTGGGCATCATTCCCTGGCCGTGCCGACACAGCAGCGGGTCCTGCAATTGCTCCCGCAACTGCTTGAGCAAATGGCTGACCGCCGGCTGGCCCAGGCATAGCCGCCGCGCGCTTTCGCTGACGCTGCGCGTGCTCAGCAGGGCATGCAGGGCCACCATATTGTTGAGATCCAGCCGGCGCAGCCACAGCGCGTCTATATCATTCATTTCAATAGCTACCATGCCAACAATCGATTTCATTGAATTATAGCCGGCTCCGATAATGGGGACACCATCCCGAGTGTCTATCCCATGAATGCCGAACGCCCCCACCCCACCCGCTGGTATCTGATTTCCATCATGCTGGTCGCCTGCCTGGAATTCTTCCAGAACGGCCTGCTCAACTTCGCCTCCAGCCAAGTGATGGGCGGCGTCGGCGCCGCGCCGGAAGAATTCAGCTATGCGGCGATGGCCTATGCCAGCGCCGCCATCCTGGTGCTGTTGCAGCACGAATGGCTGAGCCGCCGCCTGGGCATGCGGCGCTATATCCGCCTGTCCATCATCGTGTTCGGCATCGGCGCGCTGACATGCGGTTTCGCCAACAGCCCCGGCCAACTGATACTGGGCCGGGCGCTGCAAGGCCTGGGCGGCGCGGCCTTCTTCACCGCGGCGCGGGTGGAAGTGAACGCGCTGAGCGACCAGGCCAAGATGCTGGGCCTGCTCTGCTTTGGCTATGCGCTGATGCTGGGCTCCGCCTGCGGCCCGCTGCTGGGCGCGGAACTGATCAGCCGCCAGGACTGGCGCTGGATTTTCTTCGCCGTGCTGCCGGCGCTGGCGCTGGCCTGGCCGGCCACCCGGCTGCTGAGCCAACAGGCGGAGCCGGCCCATCCGCAGACCCAGGGCTCGCGCGCCTTTCTATTCATGATCATCGGCGTGCTGGCGCTGCAATGGCTGATACAGCAACTGCCCTACGACTTCTTCGCCCGCCCCGAATGGCTGCTGGCCATCCTCGCGCTGGCCCTGCTGGCCGGCTGGGGCTGGCAATACCACCGCCGGCGGCACCCGCTGCACCGGCAGGCGCTGTTTCAGCTGCGCTACCTGGCCGGCCTGGGTTTTTACAGCTGCTGTTATTTGCTGGTTTCCGCCAACAGCTACATCCTGCCGGTGATGGCGCAGCAGGCGCTGGGCTTCGACCTGCCGACCACCGGGCGCTTGCTGTCGGTGAGCTTTGTCGCCGGCATCCTGTTCTCCACGCTCTACGCCTTCTTATTGCTCAAGCGCCGGGCGCGCGGCGTGCGCACCATGATGGCGGCGGCCTGCAGCCTGCTGCTGCTCTACGGCGTGCTGATGTCCGGCCTCAATCAAAACGCGCCGGCCAGCCTGATCGTGACGATATTGATCTGCAACGGCGGCTTCATGTCCCTGTTCATCATGGCGGTGGCGCAGGCCACCTTCAGCCATATCGGCCAGCCCGACTTCGCCCGCGCCTACCAGACCAAGAACATCGTCCGCCAGCTGTCGCTGTCCATGGGCGTGGCCGCCAGCACCGTGTTCCTGCAAGCGCGCAACGCCTTGCACTACCAGCGGCTGTCCGAGGGCTTCAGCCAGCTCAACCCGGCCTTCAACACCGCGCTGGACCAGTTGCAGCAGGCCTTGCCGGAGTTGAGCGCCAAGCAGAGGATCGCCGTGCTGGTCGGCCAACTGATGCAGCAATCGCAATTGCTGTCCTGCCTGGATTTCTTCCGGCTGGAATGCATCATGGCCCTGGGTCTTATAGTGATAGTGCTGTGGCAACAACGGCTGGGCTGATGTTGAAGTGTTTTGAAGCGGCCAGGGCCGGCTAGCCGGCCTCAACACGAACCCAAGATGGCGAAGGAGAACAGCATGCTATTCGGACTCACCCCCTTAGGCGTATTCCACACCATCATCAGCCTGCTGGCGGTCGTCTTCGGCGCCGTCGCGCTGTGGCGCGACGGCAGGATCAGCCCGCGCAACCGCCTGGGCCAGGCTTATGTGATCGGCACCTTGATCAGCTGCGTCACCGCCCTGGGCATTTTTCAGCATGGCGGCTTCGGCAAGCCGCACGCGCTGGCCCTGATCACGCTGGCCACCCTGCTGCTGGCCTTGCTGGCCGAATTCAAAGGCGTCTTCGGCGGCAAGGCCGCCCATGTGTCCGCCATCGGCCTCTCCGCCACCTTCCTGTTCCACTGGATTCCGGCCATCACCGAAACCTCCACCCGGCTGCCCCTGGGCCATCCGCTGCTGAGCAGCCCGGACGCGCCCAGCCTCCAGATCGCCACCGGCGTCTTGCTGCTGCTATTCATCGCCGGCGCCGCCCGGCAGTGGAAAATCATCAACGCGGCCTTGAAAGCGGGCGCGGCATGACCACATGCAAACCATGCAAGAAATGGATATCAAGATACGGCGCGCGCAAGCGGCGGACCTGTCCGCGCTGATCAGCATCGACCCCATCGCGCAGCGAGAACCAGGCCGGCGCCAGATGCTGGGCGAGGCCATCGCCGCGCAAAGCTGCTGGCTGGCTGAAGCCGCGGAGGTGCGGGGCTACGGCATCCTGGACCGCTCCTTCTTCCAACAGCATTTTGTCGCGCTGCTGATGGTAGCGGAAACCGCCAGAGGCCGCGGCGTCGGCCACGCGTTGATGAGCGCGTTGGAAACGCGCTGCGCGGGCGACAAGCTGTTCACCTCCAGCAATGCTTCCAATCTGCCGATGCGGCGCTTGCTGGATAAGCTGGGCTTCAGGGAAAGCGGGCGCATCGACAATCTGGACGATGGCGACCCGGAAATCGTGTTCATGAAATGGGCTGAACGCCGGGCCGGCTAGCAGGCCCGGCCAGGCTCATTCCGGCTGCGGCCACACCAGCTCAAAGCGGCTGCCGCCGCCCACGCGGCTGCAACGGGCCTCGCCGCCGTGAGCCAGCGCGATGGCGGCCACCACCGCCAGCCCCAGGCCGCTGCCGCCCTTGCCTCTTTGGCGCGCGCCGTCGGCGCGCCAGAAAGCCTCGAACACATGCGGCGCGAGTTCCTCCGCAATCCCCGGCCCCTCATCCTCCACCCGCAGCAGGCACTGGCCATCGCTCAGCCGGGTCTGGATGCGGATCGCGCCGGGCGCCGCATAACGGCGGGCATTGTCCAGCAAGGCCAGCAAGGCCTGGCGGATGCGCACCGGGTCGCAGCGCGCCATCTGGCCGTCCAGGTCCAGCACCGCTTGCTGCCCGGCCGCCAACAAGGCGTCCTCGAACACCTCCACCACCGCGCGCACTTCGGCGCCCAGATCGGTGTCGCGCAGCTCGATATCCAGATGCCCGCTTTCCGCCAGGCTGATCACCCGCAAATCCTCGATCAACTGCGCCAGGCCTTCCACCTGCACCAGCAAACGGCGGAACTGGCTTTCATCCGGCGTGAACACCCCTTCCGCCAGCCCCTGCAAGCGGCCGCGCAACACCGTGACCGGCGTGCGCAGCTCATGGGCGATGGCGGCGTTCCAGAACGTCTGCTCCTTGGTCATGCGCTGCAACTGGTCCGCCAGCGCGTTGAAATCGTCGGCCAGCGCCGCCGCCTCGCGCAGCGAACGGTCGCCGGCCGTGGCGCGCGCGTCCAGATCGCCCTGGGCGACGCGGCGTATGCTCTCCGCCACCGAATTGAGCGGCACCAGGATGCGGCGCGCCAGGCGCAAGCCCATCACCACCGACAGCGCCAGGCCGGCCATCGTGCTGGACAGCAGCCACACCCACTCCGGCATCGTCATCTTCCAGCCCGGCGTCTCGAAATGCACCGGCCAGTAAGTCATCGCCACATAGTAGAAAGAGAAGCCGGTCACCACCACCAGCACGGTCACGCAGAAAGCCATCGTCGCCATCGACAGCGCGATCTGCCGGCTCAGCCCCGCCAGCCTCATTCCGCGCCCCACAGCTTGTAGCCCACGCCGCGCACGCCCACCGGCACGCCGTCCACGCCGCGCTCCTCCAGCTTCTTGCGCAGCTTGCTGATATGGCTGTCCACGGTGCGCTCCAGCGCGTCGCCTTCCGGCAGGCAGGCGGCCAGCAGTTCGGCGCGGCTGAACACCCGCCGCGGCGAACGCGCCAATTGCACCAGCAGCTTGAATTCGGTCAGCGTCAAGCTCAGCACATGGCGCTGCTTGCCCGCCATCACCGCCACCTCGTGGTTTTCCAGATCAATCTCGAACGGCGCCGCGCGCAGCACCCGCGGCTCCGCCTGGCGCGCGGACGACATGGAGCGGCGCAGCACCGCCTGCGCGCGCGCCACCACCTCCGCCGGATTGAAAGGCTTGACCACGTAATCGTCGGCGCCGATGCGCAAGCCCATCAGCTTGTCGATGTCCTGATCCAGCGCCGTCAGCATGATCACCGGCGTATCGCCGCGGTGGCGCACCTCGGCCAGCACCTGCCAGCCGTCGACATGGGGCATCTGCACATCCAGCAACACCAGATCCGGCTTCAGCGACAAATGCAGCTCCAGCGCTTGCCGGCCGTTGGCCGCGTGCACGCAGCGCATGCCGCTGCGCGTCAGATAGGCGGTGAGGATCTCCGCGATCTCGGGTTCATCCTCAGCGACGAGGATCAGGGCCTGGCGGTCTTGAGCCGCGCCGGGCGGCCGCATTGTGGAAGTCATGGCGCCGATTTCGCATCCTGTTTGCATCTCCATCGAATCTCCATGCTACCACACGGGAAACCCCATCCTGCATTGGCATACTGCCGCCTAATTTTTACGGGCAGCGTGCTGCCCATGCGTGATTGGAGTGGATATGACCCTAGAACAAAGCTGCCGCCACGGCATCTGCTGCCTGCTGACGGCAACGCTGCTGACCGCCTGCGGCCAAGCGGAACAACATGCGGCGCCGCAGCCGCTGCCGGTGCTGACCCAGACCGCGCAAGCGGCGCCGCTCAAACTGAGCGAAGACCTGCCCGGCCGCGTGGCCGCGCTGCGGGTGGCGGAAATCCGGCCGCAAGTCAGCGGCATCGTGCTGCGCCGGCAATTTGAGCAAGGCACCGAAGTGCGCGCCGGCCAGCCGCTGTTCCAGATCAACCCGGCGCCGTTCAAGGCGGAAGTGGACACCGCCGCCGCCGCGCTGCAACGCGCTGAGGCCGCGCTGGCGCGCGCCAAAGTGCAAACCGCCCGCCTCAAGCCGCTGGTGGAAACCGACGCCATCAGCCGCCAGGTCTACGACGACGCCGTGTCCCAGCGCGACCAGGCCGCCGCCGACGTGGCCCAGGCGCGCGCCGCGCTGGCGCGCCGCCAGCTGGACCTGAAATTCTCCAGCGTGGAAGCGCCGATCTCCGGCCGCATCGACCAGGCCCTGGTCACCGAGGGCGCGCTGGTGGGCGGCGCCGACGGCGCCCCGATGGCGCGCATTCAACAGATAGACCAGGTTTACGTGGACGTGCGCCAGCCGGCGGCGGCGCTGGAAGCCGTGCGCCAAAGCCTGGCCGCCCAGCCCGACAGCAGCGGCCACGGCCTGCCGGTGTCCATCCTGCGCGACAACGGCGCGCCTTACGGCCTCAACGGCCGCATCCTGTTCTCCGGCGTCAACGTCGATGCCGGCACCGGCGACGTGCTGCTGCGCGTGCTGGTGGACAACCCGGAACGGCGGCTGCTGCCCGGCATGTTCGTGCGCGCCCGCGTGCCGCGCGCCCAATACGCCGACGCGCTGACCGTGCCGCAACAAGCAGTGGTGCGCATCGGCGGCAAGACCCAGCTGTGGACCGTGGACGCCAAGAACCAGGCGCGGCTCAGCGTGGTGGAACTGGGCGAACTGGCCAACCGCCAGTACCGCATCCGCTCCGGCCTGCGCGCCGGGCAAAAGGTCGTGGTGGAAGGCATGGAACGCCTTGCCGACGGCGCGGCGGTAGCCGCCCGCGAAGCCGCGCCCGCGGCCGCCAAGCACTGAGCGAAGGGAAGCGCCGTCATGTCTCAATTCTTCATCCGCCGCCCCATCTTCGCCTGGGTGGTTGCCCTGTTCATCATCCTGCTGGGGGTGATCGCCATTCCCCAACTGCCGATCGCGCGCTACCCCTCGGTGGCGCCGCCCTCGGTCACCATCACCGCCAGCTACCCCGGCGCCACGCCCAAGACCATGAGCGACGGCGTGCTCAGCCTGATCGAACGCGAACTGTCCGGGGTCAAGAACCTGCTGTACTTCGAATCCTCGGCCGACACCTCCGGCATCTCCCAGATCACCGTCACCTTCAAGCCGGGCACGGACCCGGAACTGGCCCAGGTGGACGTGCAGAACAAGCTCAAGTCCATCGAGCCGCGGCTGCCGGCGGCGGTGCGCCAGAACGGCCTGATCGTGGAATCCGCCTCCTCCGGCTTCCTGATGCTGATCGGCCTGCGCTCGGATAGCGGCCACTTCGACGAAGGCGCGCTCAGCGACTACCTGTCGCGCAATATCGCCGAAGAACTGCGCCGCATCGAAGGCGTGGGCCGCGTGCAGCAGTTCGGCACCGAACAAGCGATGCGCGTGTGGGTGGACCCGGCCAAGCTGATCACCTACGGCTTGTCCATGAGCGAACTCTCCGCCGCCATCGCCCAGCAAAACGTGCAGATCGCCCCCGGCAGCCTGGGCGCCTCGCCCACCCTGCCCGGCCAGCGCGTCACCGTGCCGCTCACCGTGCAAGGCCAGTTGTCCTCGCCGGAAGAATTCGCCGCCATCGTGCTGCGCGCCAACGCCAACGGCTCCAAGGTAGTGCTGGGCGACGTGGCGCGAGTGGAGATCGGCTCCCAGGGCTATAACTTCGTCAGCCGCGGAAACGGCAAGCCCGCCTCCTTCGCCGGCGTGCAACTGGCGCCGGGCGCCAACGCGGTCAAGACCGCGGAAGCGGTGCGCACGCGGCTGGCCGAGCTGAGCAAGGCCATGCCGGCCGGCATCAGCTACTCGGTGCCCTTCGACACCGCCCCCTTCGTCAAGATCTCCATCGAGAAAGTGATCAAGACCCTGCTGGAAGCGATGGTGCTGGTCTTCCTGGTGATGTATCTGTTCCTGCAAAACGTGCGCTACACCCTGATACCCTCCATCGTCGCCCCGGTGGCCATGCTGGGCACCTTCGCCGTGATGCTGGCCGCCGGCTTCTCCATCAATGTGCTGACCATGTTCGGCATGGTGCTGGCCATCGGCATCATCGTGGACGACGCCATCGTGGTGGTGGAAAACGTGGAACGGCTGATGGCGGAAGAAGGCCTGTCGCCCAAGGACGCCACCATCAAGGCGATGAAGGAAATCACCGGCGCCATCATCGGCATCACCCTGGTGCTCACCGCCGTCTTCATCCCCATGGCGCTGTCCAGCGGCTCCGTCGGCGTGATCTACCAGCAATTCTCGCTGGCCATGGCCGTGTCCATCCTGTTCTCCGCGCTGCTGGCGCTGACGCTGACCCCGGCGCTGTGCGCCACCATGCTCAAGCCCATCCCGCAGGGACACCATGAAAAGCGCGGCTTCTTCGGCTGGTTCAACCGCCGCTTCGAACGCCTGACCGACTGGTACGAACAACGCGTCGGCCGGCTGATCGGCCGCGCCGGCCGCGTGATGCTGCTGTTCCTGGTGATTTCCGGCGCGCTGGCCGCCGGCTTCAAGACCCTGCCCTCCTCCTTCCTGCCGGAAGAAGACCAGGGCTATTTCATGACCAGTTTTCAACTGCCCGCCGACGCCACCGCCGAACGCACGCGGGACGTGGTTAAGAAACTCGATGATCATCTGGCGACGCGCCCTGCGATCGAATCGAGCATTTCCATCGGCGGCTACGGCTTCTCCGGCTCCGGCCCCAACGCGGCGCTGAACTTCGCCGTGCTCAAGGACTGGAAACAGCGCGGCCAGGCCAGCACCGTGGAAGAAGCCATGCGCGCCCAACACGCGATGGCCGGCGTGACCGAAGGCACGGTGATGAGCCTGCTGCCGCCGGCCATTGACGAACTGGGCACCAGCTCCGGCTTCACCCTGCGGCTGCAAGACCGCGCCAACCATGGCCATGCCGCGCTGAAAGCGGCCGAAGCCAAACTGCTGGAACTGGCCGCCCGCAGCAAGATCGTCCACGGCGTCTACCCGGACAGCCTGCCGGCCGGCACCAGCGTGCGCCTGGACATAGACCGCCAAAAGGCCGAAGCGCTGGGCGTGCCCTTCGCCAGCATCAGCGACACCCTGTCCACCGCCATGGGCTCCACCTATGTCAACGACTTCCCCAACGCCGGCCGCATGCAGCAAGTGATCATCCAGGCCGACGCGCCCTCGCGCATGCAACTGGACAATGTGCTCAAGCTCTACGTGCGCAACGTCAACGGCGGCATGGTGCCGCTGTCCGAAGTGGTGCGCCCGGCCTGGTCCGAAACCCCGCTGCAACTGGTGCGCTTCCAGGGCTACCCCTCCGCCCGCCTCTCCGGCGGCGCCGCCCCCGGCTACTCCAGCGGCGCGGCCATGGCCGAAATGGAACGCCTGGCGGCGCAACTGCCGCCCGGCTTCGCGGTGGAATGGACCGGCCAATCGCTGCAAGAACGCCAGTCCGCCTCCCAGGCGCCCATGCTGATGGCCCTGTCCATGATCGTGGTGTTCCTGGTGCTGGCCGCGCTGTACGAAAGCTGGGCCATCCCGCTATCGGTGATGCTGGTGGTGCCGCTGGGCCTGATCGGCGCGATTGGCGCGGTGATGCTGCGCGGCATGCCCAACGACGTGTTCTTCAAAGTGGGCATGATCACCGTGATTGGCCTGTCCGCCAAAAACGCCATCCTCATCATCGAGTTCGCCAAGCAACTGCATGAAGAAGGCAAGAGCCTGGTGGACGCCGCGGTGCAAGCCTCCCGCCTGCGCCTGCGCCCCATCCTGATGACCTCGCTGGCCTTCGGCCTGGGCGTGGTGCCGCTGATGCTGGCCACCGGCGCCAGCGCCGAAACCCAGAACGCCATCGGCACCGGCGTATTCGGCGGCATGGTCACCGCCACCGTGCTGGCCATCTTCTTCGTGCCGGTCTTCTTCGTGGTGGTGATGAGCCTGCAACAACGCTTTGGACAATGGCGGGCCGCCCGCCGCACCGTCGCCGTCGGCGGCGGCACAGAAAGTTAAACCATGAGATTGCTACTTCTCCCGCTGGCCCTGGCCCTCTCCGCCTGTTCGCTGACCCCGGCGCTGCTCAAGCCGGAGCTGCCGGTGCCGGCCCGCTACGCCCCCGCCGCCGCAACGGCGGACAGCAACGCCAACGCCGCCGACCTGGGCTGGCGCACCATGTTTGGCGACCGCCGGCTGCAAAGCCTGATCGACCTGGCGCTGCGCAATAACCGCGACCTGCGCCTGGCGGCTCTCAACGTGGAAGCCGCCGAAGCCCAGTACGGCATCCAGCGCGCCGCGCGGCTGCCGTCGGTGGACGCCGGCGTCGGCCTCAACCGCCAGCGCACCCCGGCCAACCGCGAAACCGACCCGGCCACCCCGGCCGCCGTGCAAAACCAGTACGGCGTCAACGTGGGCGTCAGCGCGTTTGAGATCGACCTGTTCGGCCGCGTGCGCGCGCTGTCCGACGCCGCCTTCGCCCGCTACCTGGCCACCGACCACGGCCGCCGCGCCGCCCAGATCGCCCTGGTGGGCGCGGTGGCGGACGCCTACTTCGCGGAACGGCTGGCGCGCGAGCAACTGGCGCTGGCGGAACACACCCAGGCCGACTGGCGGCAATCGCTGGCACTGGCGCGCCGGCTCAAGGACGCGCAACAAGCCGGCGGCCTGGACGTGGCCCAGGCCGAAGGCCAAGTGGCCAGCGCCGACGCCGACCTGGAAGCGCGCACCCGCGCCGCGGAGCAAGCGCGCAACGCGCTGCGCCTGCTGCTGGGCACGGAACCGCCGGAAAACCTGCCCGAGCCGCTGCCGCTGGACCGCCAGCCGGTGGTGACCCGGCTGGCCACCGGCCTGCCGTCGGAACTGCTGTTCCGCCGCCCGGACATCCTGCAAGCCGAACAACAACTGCAAGCCGCCAACGCCGACATCGGCGCAGCGCGCGCCGCCTTCTTCCCGCGGCTGTCGCTGACCACCTCCGCCGGCTTCCTCAGCCCCGGCATGCGCAATCTGTTCGACGGCGGCCAGCACGTATGGAGCTTTGCGCCGCAAATCAACATCCCGCTGTTCCAGGGCGGCCGGCTGCGCGCCGAACTGCGGCTGGCGGAAGTGCGCAAATCCAGCGCCGTGGCCGAATACGAACGCGCAATCCAGATCGCCTTCCGTGAAGTGGCCGACGGCCTGGCCGGCCGCGAAACCTTCAGCCGCCAGATCGACGCCCAGGCGCGCGCGGTGGCCAGCGCCGAACGCCGCGCGGAACTCTCCAGCCAGCGCTACCGCGCCGGCGTGGACGGCCGGCTGGAACTGCTGGACGCCCAACGCCAGCTCTACGCCGCCCAACAAGGGCTGCTGGACCTGCGCCGCGGCGAACTGAGCAACGCCATTGCGCTGTACAAGGCGCTGGGCGGCGGCCTCACCGAAAAATAACAGCGGCTAGCAACTCAGCCGTGAAACTGAGTTTGTTAGCCACGCTAAGAGCCTGTTCAAAGTCTCGCGAGCAAGAGCGAGACAAGGCGTTGCGGCTGAGAAAGCGGAATGGTCAAGCGGTACATGAGCATTTCGAAGTTGTACTCACCGTGTAACGCTCCGCGACGCGCAGCAGATCGTAAACAGCTTCTAAGCGCCGCCGGTCACGCTCCGGCGGCCTCCCCCTTTCTCCCCCACTTGCGCGGCCCTAGTTGGCCGCGTTCTTTTTACCCCGCCTCCCGCCTTGCAATCCCGCGCCCGTGGATACAAACATAAAGCTGTACACCCATTGGCCGCACCAAGATGAAGCTTCTCTCCTACCTCTGGCCGGACAGTTTCCGGCTACGGCTCAGCCTGCTGATTGGCGGCCTGTTCCTGGTCACCACCCTGATAGACAGCGCCAGCCTGGAACCGCAGATGAACCAGCGCCTGCTGCAAGACAAGGGCGAAGTGATGCAAGCCATCGCCCAAGGTATCGCCAAATCCCTCGCCGCCGGCCTCCAGCAACGGCGGCGCGAACTGACGCTGCAAGCGCAAACCCCGGTCTTCATCGACGCGCCGCTGGACAGCCCCGCCTTGCGCGGCGGCCTGGAACAGCTCCGGCAAGCCAACCCCGGCTACGCCTGGGTCGGCGTCATCGCGCCGGACGGCCGCATCGCCTCCGCCAGCGGCGGCCCGCCGTCCCCCCGCATCGAGTTCGCCGCTCCGCTGCACGACGCCGCCGGCAAACTGCGCGGCGCGCTGGCCGCCCAAACCGCCTGGGACTGGGTGGATAAGCTGATTGCCGAACGGCTGCCGCGCAACACCGCCGGCGAAGCACTGCAAGTCTTCATCGTCGGCCAGAACAATCAAGCCCTGTTCCCGCCCGCCGCGCCCGGCCAGGCCGGCATGCCCGCGCCGCTGGACAATGCCGGCTACCACGAGGGCGACTGGCCCGACGGCAACGCCTACCTCTATGCCGACGCCAAGATAGACGCCGCCCCCGGCCCCGGCTGGCGCGTGATCGTGCGCCAGCCGCCACAACACGCGCTGGCCGCGCTCAACCGGCTGCGCGCCACGCTGGCACTGCCGGAATGGATCGCCACCCTGCTGCTGATGGTCGTGGTGTACCGGCTGGCCAGCGCCTTCAGCCGTCCGCTGGAAACCCTGGCCGGCACCGCCCAGCGCATCAGCGCCGGCGAAGAACAAGTGGAATGGAACACTAACGCCGGCGCGCGCGAACTGCGGCAACTGTCCCAGGCGATACGCCAGATGGCCACCACCCTGCTGGCGCGCCGCGGCGAACTGGCCGCCATCAACGCCAGCCTGGAGAAAAAAGTGGAAGAGCGCACCGAAGCGCTGAGCGAAGCCAACCGCCAACTGGCCGAACGCGCCACGCTGCTGGAACAGATGGCGCGCAGCGACGCGCTGACCGGCCTGGGCAACCGCATGGCCGCCGCGGAACGGCTGACCGCGGAATACCAGCGTTTCCGCCGCAGCCATGCGCCCTACGCCGTACTGCTGATGGACGCCGACCACTTCAAGCGCGTCAACGACACCTACGGCCACGCGGTGGGCGACCAAGTGCTGCAACAGATTGCCGCCACCCTGCACAGCGTGGCGCGCACCACCGACTTTGCCGCCCGCTACGGCGGCGAGGAGTTTCTGCTGTTATTGCCCGACACCGACGCCGAAGGCGCGATGGTGCTGGCCGAGCGCGTGCGCACGGCGATATCCGCCGCCTCCGACACCGTGGCCGGCGTCATCACCGTCAGCATAGGCGCGGCCAGCGCGCAGGAAGAGGACGACACCCACGAAACCATCGTCCAGCGTGCGGACGAAGCCTTGTATCGGGCCAAGGCGAACGGGCGGAATCGGGTGGAGGGGGCGGGGTGAGGGGAATTTGGACAGATTACTGCAAGAATTACATTAAGCCGAACCTACATCATAGCAAGTGAATGCTTACCGTAAACACAATTTAAAGTGAATAAACATCCAACCATCGCTGCAACCTTTCTTCGTCGATAGCGCAAATAATTTACATAACAAGTATTGTTCTTCAAACACTCTATCAATGGCTAAAACCTAAGGATTGTTACTGTGATCAAGAGACACAAAACTATGAACAGTACACATCTGTATACTTCCTAGAAATCAAAAAAAATCCGCATTTTACTACTTGCGCCACAATTCCAAAGGAGTATAGTTCCCCTCGTGGGAGATGAGCGCTGGGTACCCAGAACCTCATCCAGAGGTGAACGTATTAAATCACTACGTCTTCATGACATAGATGGATCATTAGATTTGTCCCTGAATAACTTGAGAAAGTGAAGCAGGGAAATTATCCTTACGATATTTAACCGACATCTCCCACACCCCACCCAACATTCCTCCTCTGGACTCAACAGTGCAATCCCTCATCAATCTTATTGAAACTACAAAAGATCGTATTTGGTTTACTCGTATTGCACGTATCCAAGCTGAAAAACGCCTATTAAGAAATGAGCTACACGCACAGCTTCTCTTAATGACATACTCCATTTACAGCATAACTTTATCTGTCATCCTTCTTAAGTTTAAAATCATCCCAGATGACATTGGAACAATCCTGGGAATAATCATTTCCATCACGCTTTTTGGATTATCATTTCTTTTAAATTCTATGGGATTTTCTGCCAGAGCCCAGAGATTCAAAGAAAACTACATTCATCTACAAACACTAATAAATCAACTTGATTTGGCATTGTGTACAACAGACTCTGACTCGCTAAAAACAGCCATTAAAACAACTCAAGAACAGTACGCCTCTGCAATTTCAAACTGTGAAAATCACACTACCACCGACGACTACATCGCTAGGTTTTTATATAGCAACCTCCAAACCCGAAAACTTAGTCACGGAGAGTGGAGTTATGTCATTTTTCATACAGTAGCTCGACTTACTCTCCTTTGTTTTTTATACTTCCTTCCCCTATTTGTTTTTAGCTATTTGATTTTGGAAAAATAAAATGAACGAAGCAATTGAATACAGTTTTGAAAATCAATTCTCACCAGAAAATTTATTTAGTGTATATCGTGAACATATTAAGGAAACCAATGCCATAGGGATTGACAGATTAGGAAGAAATCAATTTGAGCTTCAGCTCAACGAACACGTCGGCATACTACATACAAAAACAATATCTGGCTCTTACAAATTTTCTCAGTATCGTGAAAAATTAATATCAAAAGGGGCGAACAAATTACCTAGAGTCATATCCATACCCACTTTCCGAGATCGAATAGCTTTACGAGTTTTATGCAATTCATTGAATGCAATATTTAAATCGAAAGTATCTCTAAAAATCCCCCAATTAGTCATTAACGAGCTAAAAGAATCTATCAAAGAAAATAAATACAGCTTCTATGCAAAGCTTGACATACAGAATTTCTACCCTTCCATAAATCAGACTATACTTTTTCAAAGATTTGACTTAACCCCCATTGATGAAAGACTAAAGAAACTGATCAGTTCGTGCATCACAACTGCCACTGTTCCATACGCAGACAAAAATGCAGAGCCCAACAAACGCGGAGTACCACAAGGGCTTTCTATTTCAAATATTTTAGCTGAACTATATCTATCCCCATTTGATGAATACTATAAAAACTGTGACAACATAAAATACCTTCGCTATGTTGACGACATTCTCATCCTCACAAATGAAGACCCTTCTCATATTGTAAAAAACATGATAGAAAAACTCAAAACTGAGTTCTGTCTAGATGTACATCCTTTAGAAGCCGGAAGCACAAAAACAACCTGTGGAAAAATTACAGATTCATTCTTTTTTTTGGGATATAAATTTCGCAAAAAAAAATGCTTAGCAAAAATTGAGTCCATCAAACGATTAGAAGACTCACTAGCTGACATTTTCACAACCCACAAATATAAAATACAACACATCAACCAACAGAACTTGGAGCAAAATGAAAAAACTAGAAAAACAATAATCGCAAAAAACATATTAATGTGGCGATTAAACTTAAGAATAACTGGCTGCATATTTGAAAAAGCCAGGAAAGGCTGGGTTTTCTACTTCTCTCAAATTGATGAAGATCATTTGGAACAACTTTGGAAGCTGGACGGCACCATCAGCAACCTCCTAAAAAGATTTAACATATCTGTCCAAAAATACGAAGTCAGATCATTTGTAAGAACTTACTATGAAACCAAACGCAAAAACTTAACATCAAGTAGCTATATCCCTAATTTCGACACAGAGTCCATTCAAAGCCAAAGAAGAATTCTATCAAGCTATTTTGGAGTGAAGAATTTAGTTAACTTTAGCGACAGCGAAATTCAAGGCATGTTTTTACGAAAAATTCGCAAAGCAACAAAAGAACTTGAAAGCGACATACAAGACATTAGTTAAAAACAACGTAACTCACTTAATTTTACAGCACAAAAAAATTCACATCATTAGAAGCCGGCAAGAGATTTTATCTCTTTAAATTTTGTTCCGAGCATCCAATCACCCACATAAGCCAAGGATGACCCACCTCTATTCAAATAAAATATTTACTTATACACAGCCATAGCCTCATCTAAAAAACACGCAGAGGCCACAAGCTACAACTTTTCTCTATCCATACCCATGGCAACTACAGTTCGGTGAACCATTTCCCCTCCCCCACCTTGACGCCCCCTCCCAGCCTGTTTAGGCTTGGTCCCGCGTCGTGCTCAATCACACGGCGCAGGGCTTGCAAACCCAAAACTGACTTTCCCGCAGACACAACGGTCCGCTTTGGCACTGTTACGTCTGCTGCCACGCCGTACCCATTCGGGGCGGGCCGTGGCAGGGAATCCGAAAGGATTGCCGGTCACTGGAAAGTCAGCCGGTTTTGCAACCTTGTCACGTGCCTGCCCTAGCCTCGCCTAGGCAGATTTCCAAACTGACATGGAGACCGTGATGACCTTCGCTACTTTTCCTTCCGCTCTTTCCCCTCCCGCCTGCCCGCTGTGCGCAGGAGAACCGCACGACCCCAACAGCGCCGCGCCGCTGGAACAACTGCGCCTATGCCTGCATCAACTGCCGTCCGCCGCTGGCGATATGGTGGCCTTGGGCGCGCTGGGCCGGCAATTGAGCCGCAGCCACGCCGAGCTGGATGCCCTGCTCTTGCAAGGCACGATCGATCTGCGCGCCGCCCATCTGGGCTTGCAAGCCCTGCTCACCCTGCTGCAACGCCGTGACGAGCCGCTGCTGTTCAGCAGCGAGGAAGCGCTGGCCTTGCTGGAGCCGGTGCAGCAGCGTTTGCAGCTGGGGCTGCAGCGCATCAATCGCGTGTTTTGATCGGTCGGATGGGGAGCATTGCCATGATGAAGCTATTGAAGCAGCACAACGACGCGCTCAAGCGCGCCGCGCGTTTGCTCATCGTTTATGAGGCGCGCAGCGGCGTAGTTGCCTTGGCGGACGACTGCCCGGCCCATCCGGCCAATTCCACGGCCATTCTTCAGGAGATCCAGCTGGCGCTGGCGGAGTTTCGCCGTTGGCAGCAACGGTATGGCGAGCAGGAGTACGCCCGCGCCGCCATCCTGGCGATGTGGGCGTCCGGCGCATGGAGCAACCGCGATACTTGCGCGCGGCTGTGTTATCGGCAGGCGGGGTTCAGCAATATGGCGCTGGCGCGCCAGGCTCTGGTGGGAGCGCCGGCGCCGGGGGGGGCGCCTCCCTGAACGGGCACGATGCGTACCTATCCTGAAGCGCTGTAAATACGCGAGACACCACGAATCCCACGCGCGCTGGCTCTCTTCAAGCCTGCCGCCGGGTGGTCTTTAGAGGTGGAGGGGATATTTGGCCAAGCCACTATCTCCTCCCTGCTTGACTCCCTCGCGACGGTGCTTGCCTCGCTCAGGCAGGGCGGAACCGGCCCTAGAGCATCATCCGCGCAGTGAACACAACACCACAAACAGCCGCCAAATCCTAGGCGCAGTTGCCGAAGGCCTTCAGCCGCTCCACATCCACCAAGGTAATATCGCGCCCATCCACCTGGATCAGCTCCGCCTCGATCAACTGGTGCAGCATGCGCGAGAAGGTTTCCGGCGTCAGGTTGAGCCGGGACGCGATCAGGCTTTTGTTCACCGGCAGCGATACCTGCGGCGTGAGGCTGCCGCCGTCTTCCGGGATGTGTTGCAGCAGATAACCTATCACCCGCTGCAAGGAGCTTTCGATGGAGTAGCGCTCCACGTCCCGCACCAGGCCGTGCAGCCGCAGCGACAGGCCGGCCAGCAAGCGCCGGGCAAACGCCGGGTCGTGGTCTATTGCTTGCAGAATGCCGGCCGCTTCCACTTTCAGCAGCATGCCGTCTTCCAGGAACTGCGCCATCACCGGGCAGGGCCGGCCCAGGAACATCACCGCCTCGGCGAAGCTCTGGCCGGGGTGGATGATTTCCATCACTTTCTCGCTGCCCTGCGCCGAGGACAACGCCAGCTTCACCCGGCCGTACACCACCAGGAACATGCCGTCGCAGGGGTCGCCCTTCTGGAAGATCACCTGGCCCTTGAGGCCGCGCAGTTCTTGGGTGTGCGGCACCAGCGCCTGGATTTGCTCCGGGGACAGTTGCTGGAACAGCGGCTGGTGGCGCAGGAAGGAGGGAATGTCCAGATGGCTCATGACGGTTTGGCTCGATGATGGGGTAGGTTCTCACTATAAAAGCGCGCTCCGCCAAGGACCATGGGCCATTGGCAGCAGCCGCCTAGTTCGATGTGATTAGAGCCGCCAACAAAACCGCTGATCCTGCGTTGCGCCTCCTTGTCGTACTACTTGTACTGCCTGCGTCGGCGCGCCTTGGCTCAACTACGCTGCGCGATTTTGTTAGCGACTCATTTAGGACCGGGCTTGCCGGCTCCACGGCGTCAGCTCCGGCCGCGCGTGGCGGCCCGGCTCCACGCCGATTTCCATATCGCTCAGATAACAGGCCGGGTCCGCCGCCCAGAAGTCTCCGCTCAGTTCCCAGGCGCGCACTCGGGTATTGCCGTTGCAGATGGCCAGATGGGCGCAAGCGCCGCAGCGGCCGGCCACCGGGCGCGGGGATTGGCGCAGGCCGCTCATCAGCGGGTGCCGCGGCTGTTGCCAGATCGCGGAAAACGGCTGTTCGCGCACATTGCCCAGCGTCACTTTCCACCACATGGTGTCCGGGTGCACATTGCCCAGGTTGTCGATATTGGCGATGTTGACGCCGCTGGCGTTGCCGCCCCAACGCCGCAGCGCCCGCAGCAGCGCGTCGGCGCGCTCCGGGTAGTGCCGGCGCGCCCAGTGCAGCAGGTAGACACCGTCCGCGTCGTTGTTGCCGGTGACGAAGTCACGCGGCTGGCCGGCCTGGATCTGCGCCAGCGCTTGCTGGATCAGCAGTTCCAGCGCCCAGCGGCTGCGGGTGTGGCGGGCGTCGTCGGCGCGGTGTTTGTTGCCGCGCCCGGCGTAGTTGAGGTGGGAGAAGTAGAACTTGTCGATGGCTTCGTCCGCCATCAGTTGCAGCAGCGCCGGCAGGTCCGCGGCGTTGTCTTCGGTCATGGTGTAGCGGATGCCCACTTTCAGGCCGGCGTCGCGCGCCAGCCGCAGGCCGCGCAGCGCCAGTTCAAAGCCGCCGTCCAGCCGCCGGAAGCGGTCATGGGTGGCGCCGATGCCGTCCAGGCTGACGCCGACGTAATCAAAGCCGATGTCGGCCAGCGTGGTGGTGGCGGCCTCGTCTATCAGGGTGCCGTTGCTGGACAGGCCGATATAGAAACCCAGCGCCTTGGCGCGCCGGGCAATGGCCGGCAGGTCCGGCCGCAGCAGCGGTTCGCCGCCGGACAGGATCAGCACGCGCACGCCGTAGGCTTTGAGGTCGTCCAGCACCGCATAGGCTTCGTCGGTGCTCAGTTCGCCGGCGAAGTCGCGGTTGGCGGAGGTGGAGTAGCAGTGCTGGCAGGTGAGGTTGCAGCGGCGGATCAGGTTCCAGATCACTACCGGTCCTTGCGGCCCGGCCGGCATCGCGCGCCCTGGCGGCGGGATGGCCGCCGGCTCGCACAGCAGCCGCAGGTATTGGGTCAGTCGCAACATGGCCGGCTCCACGCGGGAAGATGGCTCAGTGTGCGGCTGGCGGCGGCGGCGGCTCCTTGATGCGGGTCAAATGAAATAGTAGCGATTTAGCCATCTGCCCGTGACTCAATTGGTTTTTACCCCCCCCGCTCAAGCCTCGGGCGGCAGTTGGTAGCGCACCAGTTCCCATTCCACCTCGGTGGGCCGGTAGACCTTCCATTCCTTGCTCAGCCATTGCTGCCACCATGGCAGCGGGAAGGCGACGTCGAGTAAGGGCAGCGGCTGGCCGGCGGTGCAGTAGGTGGTGGGATGGGTGCTGCCCCAGGGCACGCAGCCCTTGGGCGGCCGCGGCCGCCAGTGGGCGTTGACATTGGGCACGTCGCCGCTGCGGCGCAGCGCGCCGATGGGCAGCGCATTGGGGAAAGGTGGGGTCAGCTCGGCCCGTTCGCGCGCGGCTTTGGCCTCGGCTTCGGCGGCGGCCTTGCGCTTGGGGTCGAACAGGCCGGTGGCGGGGTCGAG